>NZ_JBHWVM010000140.1:0-3306 GCF_042736805.1 Streptomyces sp. NPDC060031 | reverse complement strand
CCTGGACGTCGCCGGCGGCACCTCCGCCACCGGCGACGGTGCCGACGTCCACCAGTGGACCTGCCTCGGCGCCAGCCAGACCAACCAGCGCTGGTTCTTCAGCGCCGAGTCGGTCCAGAACGGCAAGTACACGTACGACATCCGCGCGGTCCACAGCGGGAAGTGCCTGGACGTCGCCGGCGGCACCTCCGCCACCGGCGACGGTGCCGACGTCCACCAGTGGACCTGCCTCGGCACCGCCCAGACCAACCAGCAGTGGTATCTCACCGACGCCGGGAACGGCACGTTCTACATCCAAGCGGTCCACAGCGGGAAGTGCCTGGACGTCGCCGGCGGCACCTCCGCCACCGGCGACGGTGCCGACGTCCACCAGTGGACCTGCCTCGGCGCCAGCCAGACCAACCAGCGCTGGTACCTCGAATCCGTGGCGTAGTCGACAGCCGCGGGTCAGCCTGGGTCAGGCTGTGGACTGCAGCGGAACGGGCTGGGGCACGACTGCTGCCCCAGCCCGGGTCCGGCTGGCGTGGGCTCGGGCGCGGCACCCAGGGCATCTGGGCGGTGGACCGCACGCGGCGGCCACCACGATCAGGACCTCCGCGGTGAACTCCACCGCCTCCAGGCGCACATCAATGTCCGGGAACAGCACATCATCCAGCGAGCAGACCCCCACCTACCAGACATTCCCTGCCGAAACGTTCCCGCACTCGGCCCCTGACCTGGGAATTCGGACCCCACCGGCCTCCGACTGGACGACGGCACCGGTCACTCCGAAAAGCCTGACGGCACCTCTCCCACCAACCCGGTCACCCCGGGCGGCAAGTCACCCGGCGGCGGCAGTGGAAGCAGGAGCGGCGGCAATGGCGGGGGCAATGGGAAGAGCGGGGGCAATGGTGGCAATGACAATAAGGGAGACAATTCAAATAAGAAGCTCGCCCTCGGCGCTCCGTTGACGTCGGAATAGTACGACAGCATGAAAAGAGAAGGATACCAAGGATCCCGGGACTACACCGTGGACGAAGCCAAGGCCTGGTCGGGAGTTTTGGATTGCATCATAGGCGGCGAGAGTCTCGCAGCGTGCAGAAAGAAGACGGAGAAGAAGGACGGGAACGTACTCGAAGACTTGATTGACGAGAACAAGGACACCATCTCGCTCACAAACCAGGGGGCTGGAGCAACAGTCTGGTTGGCGGAATCTGTTGCGGCGGGCTGCGCGGTCGCTGGGCAGCCCGAATGCGTGGGTCCAGTTTTGATCGTTGGTAAGTTTGCAGCTGGTGTAGCTGTGTTTACGCGAGTGCCAATGGTCGTCAATGCCTGTGGATCATACTCAAGTGGGGCAAAGGGGTGTACGGAGCAAGTGATAGGCCTTGTCGGAGATGTAGTCGCCGGATCGTTCATCTTCTTCGGAGCTGAGACGGTCGTGGTGAGGGCAATGGAGCAGTTCGCTTACAGGTCGTGGCTCTCATGAGACGGCCTATCGGAAAGATACTAGTAGGGCTACTGTTGCTTATTGGCGTCAATACCCTTCCGGTTGCTGTCGCCGCCCTCGAGTTGACTTCGCAAGACCCGCTGACCTCCACTGTGGCAGCAGGGCTAATCGGATGTGCGCCGTGCTTCTGGATGGCTTGGAGATTCTATTTCTCCCCCGGAGTCAAGACCGAAAAGGACTTCTTGATTGTGCGCCAATGGCGCCGGACCTTCTGGATTCCCTGGTCTCGCATATCTCTCATCGAATGGCACCGGACTGGCCTCACTCACACTCTTCGGATTCCATTGAGTGGATCCAATGGTGAGGTGCTCTATCCCCGCGCATTTTCCGGGCTATACTGGGGCGAGAAGCGCAGGGTGCAACTCCTCGACGAACTAAACTCGTCGAGACGTGCCAGCCTATCCGAGCTGGCAGGTGAAGTGCGGCGAGAGGACGCCACCTACGCATTGGATATCTGCTGCGCAATCGTGTTTCTGCTGTGTTCCATAGGTTCTATATTCGGTCGCTGAAAAGCTGCGCGGGGCTTATTTTTAGATCTCAATCCCGATCGCGAATCTTGTAGAACGTTTTATCCCGTCCGTCGGAAGCAGAGAGTTCGGCCCGGCATCCAGGTGCCGGGCCGACCGTTTTTTCAAACGCTTTATTTCACCAGATCTCGCGATGCGTTGAGATATTGAGGCGAAACTGATGGGTTTCCTATTGATCCGAAACGCTTTGAGTTCAGGCTCGTTGATGGTGTGTGAGTGGTCTGGTGGGGGATGCGCGGGCTTGGTCGCCGGATGCGCAGGAGGTTGTGCGGTTGCTGGCGGTGTCGGCGCTGGTGGAGGGCCGGGACCGGATTGAGGTTGCCGCCCTGTTCAAGGTGTCGGTCAAGGCCGTGGACTGAAGTTTCCCCGTGATCCTGGACACTCGATGTCTACGCCGCGAGGGCGTGCTGATGCCGCTGCCTGGTCTCGGCCGGGGTGAGGTAGCCGAAAGTTCGGTGCTTCCGCAGGCGGCGGCGGTTGTAAAAGGTCTCGATGAAGTTGAAGACCTCACGGGTGGCCAGGTCCAGCCAGCAGGCGAGGTAGAGCCAGCCCTCGGCGGTGGGCAGGTAGGTGATGTCTCCGACCAGCTTGGTGCCGGGGATCTCGGCGTGGAAGTCACGGCCGATCAGGTCCGGGGCCGGCCTGGCCTTTTTGTCCGCGCGGGTCAGCGAACGCCGCTTGCGGCGGGTGACACCCTGGAAGCCGGCCTCCCGCATGATCCGGGCGACGCGCTTGCGGTTCACAGGTCGGCCCAGACGTCGCAGCTCAGCGTGGATTCTGTCGCTGAGGGGGAGGGCGGTTGCGGTATCCGTGGCTCGGTGAGCTGGGGTGTTGCAGGTCATGTGTGAACAGCTTTGTGGGGCCAGTTGCGGCTTGACCTGGGATTGTTGCGGGTTGGTTGAGAACCCTCCTGGTGTTGCAGATGGCGTCGGCGTCTAAAGGGCTGAGTGCCATTTCGTGCCTTTCTGGGTGTTTATGCAGGTCAGCTATTGAGCCGAAACTCCTCGGTTGCCTGGTCGTTGGTCGGGTGTGATCGAGAGTGGGGGTATGCGCCGGCTGTCGCCGGATGCGCAGGAGGATCTTCGGCTGCGGGTGGTTGCGGCGTTGGAGTCGGGGCGGGTGGTGACGTACGGCCGGGCCGCGGAGATGTTCGGTGTCTCCGAAAGGTCGGTGGGCAGCTGGTGGCGGGCCTTCAAGGCCCAGGGTCATTGCATGATCGAAATCTGTCCGGGTTCGTCAGGTGAGGCCGAGGGCCTGTAGGGGCCGGTGGTAGTCGCGGCCGGTATGGCGGAC
>NZ_JBHWVM010000139.1:0-13575 GCF_042736805.1 Streptomyces sp. NPDC060031 | reverse complement strand
ACCGAACTCGTACTACCCCGCCGGACGATGTGCTGGAGTTTCTGGCCCTCCTGCTCGGTCAGCCCGCGAACCCGGACCGGTTGCGCCATCCCGCCGCCCCACTGGTCCGGGAAGGCATTTCCAAACGGCACCACAGGCAACCCGGTGAACCTTCCCGGTCACAGCACTAGCCGGGAGGGCCGCACCACGGCTGTACTGCGGGCAGGCCGGCGCCGGTCCGGCCACGGCCCAGTCATGCCGAGGTCCGCAGCGAAATGGCCTGCGGAAGGAGGACCGCTGCCCCCGGACCGCTGGGCCCGTTCGGCTCGGGCTCGGTGCAGGGCAACGGTTTCGGTGGCGGCGAACTCGCGGCGCCGCTGCTGGACGGCGCTGTCGATCGGCGCCGGCTGCTCATCGGCGAGCTCCTCCGGGTCGGGAAGGCCCACTGGCGGAGCTCCCGCAACACGCGCGTCTGCCGGGCTGCCGCCTCCGCGATGTCCAGGGCTGCCGACGCGCGCAGACTTTCCACCGCCGCGTCGCAGAACTGCGATCCACGCAGGCTGATGTGACGCCTGCTCCGCTGCGTCGAGTCGGCTCCCGGCGATCCGAAGTCGACTCGTCGGTGTGGGCCGGCGCCATGCGGGGTTGCACGGCTTGGCGTCAGAGACCTTGCACCCTTGCAGCAGGGCGGCGGAGTGGGTCCGCCAGCCCTGCGGGGATCTCATGGCCTGCAGCAGTCGGCGGGTCGCATCGAGGCATCCCGGCTCCCCCGGGCCGTTGCCAAAAGGTCTGACTTATGGCGTTCCTGAGGGGGCGACAGTCCGGTTCTCGCTGCCAAGCCTTCACCTGCTCGTTTTCTGGTGGGGTATGGGTGGGGTGTGATTTGCCCATCTGACGCTCTATCAGACTTGTGAAATGCTGCCTGGATTGCAGGATTTGACCCGCAGGTGCCATGTCATGATTTGTTGACCTTTTCCCGTCTGTGCGATTTATCACGCGGTTTGTCTGCTTGAGCGTGTCCAACTTGGGCGATCTTGGTCCGATTTTCGCCGTTTCCTCCCTCGATACGTTCATGTCAGCGCTACCTAAGTGTGGCGCGAATCGGACATTAGAGACTGAGGAACCATGAAGGTTGATACACCCGAGCTCGAGGAGCGCGGGCGGCCCTGGTCTGGGAGGGGCCTGCGCTATGTCGCGGGGACTCTGGCCGTTGCCTTGGTCGTGGGGCTGGTCGACGGTGCGGTCGCTACGGCGGCACCGTCTGAGGTAGCAGGCGCAGAGCAGAAGGCTGGAGTGACCCGGGCGGCGGACATCATGTCCGCTCGTGTGGCAGCTCGTCTGTCCGGCGAGCGCGTCGAAGCGCTGTCGGAGCGGACGGAGACGACCACGACGTGGGCCAACAAGAACGGTTCGCTGACCACGGAGGTTTCCGCGGGCCCGATCCGCTTCCAGGATTCGGCGACGGGCGCCTGGCGTGATGTGGATGTCGACCTGGTCGCGCAGGCGGACGGTGCGGTCCACTCCAAGGCTCACCCGCAGGGTCTGAAGCTTGCGGGCAAGTCCGGTTCGAAGGCCGCTTCGCTGAAGGCGGCTCAGGCCGCTCCGGCCACTGACCTGGTCACCCTCGGCCAGGGTGATGAGGCCATCACCCTGCAGTGGCGTGGTGGTCTGCCGGCGCCGAAGCTGGAGGGCACCAAGGCGACGTACGAGAACGCTGTCCCGGGCGCGGATGTCGTCGTTGAGGCGACCCGTACCGGGTTCGAGCAGTTCGTCGAGGTCAAGGCCAAGCCGGAGGCGGGCTTCTCCTACACGCTGCCGTTGAAGACCAAGGGCCTGAAGGTCGAGCAGCAGGCGGACGGCAGTGTGCTGTTCACCGATAAGGAGTCGAAGAAGACCGCGACGATGCCGGCGCCGGTCATGTGGGACGCGACCGTCGACGCAGTCTCGGGTGAGCACACCCGCCGTGCGAAGGTCGGGCTGAAGGTCGTCAAGACCAAGGAGGGCGTCGACCTGGTCGTCACCCCCGATGCCGGCTTCCTCGCGGATCCGGCGACGAAGTACCCGGTGACGGTCGACCCGTCGACCTCTGCGCTCGGCGACCTGTTCGACACGTACGTCCAGCAGGGCGAGACGGTCGACTGGTCGAACGACACCGAGCTCGACTTCGGCAACCCGGGTACCAAGAACGGTGACGGCAGCTGGCGTACCGCGCGGTCGTTCATCACGTGGAACACGGCGCCGATCTCGGACGCTCTGGTCTCCGATGCGAAGCTGTCGCTGTTCAACTTCCACTCCGGGAACACCGACTGCACCGACCAGCCGTGGGAGGTGTGGACCGCGAACAATGCCTCCACCGCCTCGCGCTGGACGAACCAGCCTGCGATGGCGGCCAAGATGGCCACCTCGACCGAGACCAAGGGCAACCCCGGTTGTGCCTCCCAGCCCGACGGCTGGATCAACGCGGATGTGACCAGCCTGGTCCAGACGTGGGCCAGCAACAAGTGGAACGTCTCGGGCATGGGCCTGCGGGCCACCGACGAGAACAACAGCAAGCAGTGGAAGCGCGTCAACTCCGCCAACGCCGCGAGCAACGTGCCCAAGCTGACCGTCACCTACAACTACCGGCCCAAGACCGGCACCGACCAGCAGGCCGGTCCGCCGTTCTTCAGGGACTCCGCCGGTACGTGGTTCGTGAACACCGTGACGCCGACCCTGCGTGACACGTTCATCGACTCCAACAGCGACAAGATCAACGGCACCTTCCAGATCTTCGACGCGGCCACCGACGCCCAGGTCGGCAACGTCCTCGTCTCCCCCTGGGTGCCCTCCGGCCAGCCCGCCTCGGTGACGGTGCCGACGGGTGTGCTGACGAACGGCAAGACGTACAAGTTCCGCACGAACGCCTATGACGGCACCCACTACAACCTGGCCTGGTCGGCGTGGAACACCTTCACCGTCGACTCCTCCGCCCCTTCCGCCCCCGTGTCCGTCACCTCGACGGACTACCCGAGCAGCGCATGGGTCAAGGGCGCCGGACAGCCCGGCCGGTTCACCGTGACCCCGCCGAGCGGGGACCAGAACGGCGTCGAGTGGTCGCTCGACGGAACGACCTGGACCAAGGTTCCCACCGGCGGCACCACCACCCCGGTGAACCTCGCCATCACCCCCGCCAAGGCAGGCACCAACACCCTCAAGGTCCGTGCAACGGACAAGGCGGAGAACAAGTCCGAGCCGGTCGCGTACACCTTCCACGCCGGACCTGGCGGCGTCACCCTGCCCGACGACGGCACCCGCACCGCCGCGCGCGTCCCGCTGTCCGGTGAGGCCGACGGCGCCAAGTACAACAGCGCCACCTTCTCTTGGCGCCGCAGCGACGCCGATGCCTGGACCGCGATCCCGGCAGGCGACGTGACCACCAGCGGGCAGGCCCTCACCGCCTGGCCCGTGAACCTCACGACGGGCAAGAGCCCCAACCTGACGTGGAACAGCACCTCCACCGTCAACCCCGACGGCACCGTCCAGGTGCGCGCGGACTTCACCGGCCCCGGCGGCGCCGCGTCCTCCGACCCGATCCGGGTCGTCGTGGACCGCAACGCCGACGGAGCCGCGTCGCAGGACATCGGCCCCGGTTCGGTGAACCTCCTCACCGGTGACTACACCCTCACCGGCACCGATGCCCCGTTCTTCAGCATGTCCGTGACACGTACAGCCTCGTCCCGCGCTCCGCAAGCCGGGGCCGGTCTCGAAGGACAGGTGCCGATCTTCGGCAAGGAGTGGCTGTCCGGCACGGTTGCCGATGCCACCGATTCGGACTACCTGCAGATCCTCAAGACCTCGGCCACCTCGCTGGACGTGGTGGTCAACGACGGATCGGCGGTCAAGTTCACCGCCAACACGGCCGGTACCGGGTGGATCCCCGAGCCCGGCGCGGAGGACCTGACGCTCAAGGGCTCCTTCGCCTCCGGTGACTTCACCCTCTCCGACACCGAGGGCGCGGTCACCACCTTCACCAAGGTGGATCCGGCAGCCACGACCTGGACGGTATCCAGCTCGCTCGCCGACGGACTGACCCAGTCCACCACCAAGGTCGTCTCCGAAGCCGTCACCGTGGACGGCAAGAAGCTGGCGCGCCCCAAGCGGGTCATCGCCGCCAGCAGCGCGACCACCCTGGCCGCCTGCGAGGCCACCCCGTCCACCAAGGGGTGCCGGGTCCTGGAGTTCGTCTACGCGACCTCCACCACGGCCACGGCGTTCGTACTCGGCGACGTGGCCGGCCAGGTGAGCACGATCAAGCTGTGGGCAACCGCTCCCGGCGCCGCGGCGGCCACCGCCACGTTCGTCGCCGGCTACGCCTACGACGAGGGCGGACGCCTCCGGGAAACCTGGGACCCGCGGATCTCCCCCGCGCTGAAGACGGCGTACGCCTACGACAGCGCGGGCCGCATCACCACGCTCACCCCGCCCGGACAGCTGCCCTGGACCTTCACCTACGGTCAGGCCGGCTCCAACCCGTCCGCCGGGCCCGGCATGCTGCTCAAGGCATCGCGCCCCACCCTCACTCCGGGGACCGCCGGCCAGACCAACGGCACCGCCACCACCTCAATCGTCTACGGCGTCCCGCTGACCGGCACCACCGCCCCGAACGACCTCGGGACCGCGGCCACCGCCTCCTGGGGCCAGACGGACAACCCGACCGACGGCACCGCCGTCTTCCCCTCCGACCAGGTGCCCGCCGCCAACGACGGCTCCTCCCTGGGCGCGGCGGACTACAAGCGGGCCGGCATCCACTACCTGGACGCCTCCGGCCGTGAGGTCAACTCCGCCACCCCGGGCAACCACCTGTCCGCCACCGAATACGACGAGCACGGCAACACCCTGCGGTCACTGACAGCCGGTAACCGCGAACTGGCCCTCGGTACGACCGCCGACCAGAAGACCCGGCTGACCAACCTAGGCATCAACGCGCTGTCCTCCGGCGAACGCGCCCAGCTGCTCTCCGAGACCACGGTCTACGAGGCGGGCACCACCCGGGAGTCCGACACCTACGGCCCGCTGCGCCCGGTCACCCTCGCGGCGAACCTGACCAGCGGCGCCACCACCGTGGCCACCGCGGGCAGCCGGATCCTGGCCCGTGCGCACACCGTCAAGAGCTACGACAACGGGCGGCCCACGGACGGCACCGCCAAGATCAAGGACCAGGTGACGCAGCAGTCCGTCGGCGCTCAGCCGCGGTCGTGGCCGGACCTGCTCGCCGATCCGCGCGTGAGCACCAACGTGTACGACTGGGCCAAGGGCCTGCCCACCAGCTCCACCCAGGACCCGGGCGGCCTCGCGATCACCACGACCACCACCTACGACGACGCGGGCCGGCCGATCAAGGTCACCCAGCCGGCCTCCAACGGCAACGACGCCGGAGCCACCGTCACCACCTACTACACCGGCGACGGCACCGGCCCCTGCGGCGGCAAGCCCGAATGGGCGGACTCCGTCTGCCAGAACGGTCCGGCCGCGGCCATCACCGGCGGCGGCTCCAACCCGACCCAGCTGCCCACCATCACCACCGAGTACGGGCTGTTCGGCCAGAGCGCCAAGATCATCGAAACCGCCAACGGCGTGACCCGTACGACCACCCTGGGCTCCGACGGCGCCGGACGCCCCACGACCGTCACGGTCACCGGCGGTCTCGGAGCCGCGGCTCCCGCGGTGACCACGACGTACGACAGCGCCACCGGCGAAGCGGTCCAGCAGACCTCGTCCACCGGTGGCACCATCACCGAGGCGTTCGACATGCTCGGCCGCCAGATGTCGTACGCCGACGCCGACGGCGCCACCACGTCCACCCGGTACGACGCGCTCGACCGGCCCACCACGGTGACCGACAGCGTGCCGTCGACCACCACCTACACGTACGACACGGCCCTCGACCCGCGTGGCGTGGCCACATCGGTCACCGACTCCATCGCCGGCACCTTCAGCGCCCGCTACGACGCCGACGGCGAACTGGAGAGCCAGGGACTGCCCGGCGGCTACACCATGAAGGAGGACCAGGACCCGACCGGGGCCGCCACCAGCCGTACCTACACCCGCGACAGTGACGGCGTGGTGCTGGTCTCCGACAGCATCACCACCACCGTGCACGGCCAGCGGGCCACACACGGCGGTACGCCCGGTGTCACCGCGTCGCAGGCCTACACCTACGACAAGACCGGGCGCCTCACGCAGGTGCAGGACACCAGCACGGACGCGGTCTGCACCACGCGTAGCTACACCTTCGACAAGAACACCAACCGCAAGAGCCTGGCGACCGCCACGGCGGCCGCCAACGCCGACTGCACCACCACCGGCGGCACGACCACCGGCAACACCTACGACAGTGCCGACCGGCTGGTGAACTCCGGCTACACCTACGACGCCTTCGGCCGCACCACCTCCATGCCCGGCTCGACGCTGGCGTACTACGCCACCGACCTCGTCCAGCAGCAGACGGCCGGCACCCGGCGCCAGACCTGGGCCCTGGACTCCAACCAGCGATTCCGCTCCTGGACCACCGAGTCCAACAACGCCGGCACCTGGACGCAAACCGCATCCAAGCTCAACCACTACGACTCCGACGCGGACAGCCCGCGCTGGATCGTCGAGGACACCGCCACCGGGGCACTGACGCGCAACGTCGACGGCCTCGACGGCAACCTCGGCGCCACCACCACCAAGACCGGCGGGACCGTAATCCAGCTGGCCAACCTGCACGGCGACATCACCTTGCAGCTGCCACTCGACACCGCGGTCGCCCCGACCGTGCTGGACTCCGACGAGTACGGCAACCCGCGCGCCGGACAGGCGACGACCCGGTACGGCTGGGTGGGCGGCAAGCAGCGCTCCAGCGAGTCCCTGACCGGCCTCACCCTCATGGGCGTGCGCCTCTACGACCCCGCCGCGGGCCGCTTCCTCTCCGTGGACCCCATCCGCGGAGGCAACGCCAACGCCTACGACTACGTTCAGGCGGACCCGGCCAACCGGTACGACCTGGACGGCCGGATCTGCTGGTCCTGCGGGTTCAAGGCAGTGGGCCGCGTCGCCTGGAAGTACAAGTGGGACATCGCCTTGACCGCTGCCTGCTTCATCCCCGTCGCGGCGCCCGCGGTATGGGCCTACCGCGCCTACCGGGTCGTCCGAGTCGCGCGTGCGGCCCAGCAGGCGGGCAACCTGAGGAAGGGATCGGTGGCGGCCACCCGAGCCACCTCGTGGCTCGCCGGACGCATGTGGACCGGTCGGGGCGCCACCCAGCAGGTTGCCCGCAATGGTGCGAAATGGCTGCAAAATGGCCAGCGCCACTGGCGCAGCCCCTGGAGGAAGGGGAAGAGCTGGTCGTCGAACCTGGAGTACTCCCAGAAGGGCAGGCATGACTACTTCAATTTCCACATCACTCACCGGGCTCCGAGGAGGTGGGCGCGATGGTGGTAGCCGGTGAGTGGCCTGAGCGGGGCAGGATCGGGCTCTGCCGTTCCGGGGAGTACGCGGGGGCATACGCACTCCTCGTACCCGAGGTACCGGGTTGGTGGGTCTGCTACCTGGGTGACGCGAACGGCACGGCCGTCGATGACTTCACCGTCACCGACGAGTCCGTGACGGAGGTCGTGGAGTCCATGGCGATCACCTGGCTCGACGGACCCGAGGCCGAGCTTCGGGAACGGGAGGTGTTCGGCTACTGGGACGAATGGAGCGCGCGGCAGACCAGCCGCGAGCCCGGTCGTCTGAGCCGGTTCCTCCGAAGGAAGCGGTAGCCGAGGGCTATCGCCTTATGGTTCGGGCCCGGCGGGGTAATCCCCCGCCGGGCCCGAGTCCGTTGCGGCGGGGTTACCGGCGGCTCAGGCCCGCGCGACCCCGCCGAGGAACGCGACCCAAGCCTCGAGGGCCACGGCCAGCTGGGGGCCGGCCGGGACCTTGGAGTCCCGGATGTGGATGGCCGTGGCGCAGTTGGCGACCTCGACGCAGTTGCCGCCCTCGAACCGTCGTGCAGACCTGCGTCGTCCACCCCTCTGCGGGCGTCGTTCCGCTATGCCTGCCTCCAGGACTGGGACAACATCGCGAAAGCACTGAAGCCGGTCTACACCGCTCCGACCGAAGACGCCGCCACCAGCCGGTTCCTCGAGTTCTGCGAGGAATGGGGCGGAAAGTATCCGGCGATCGTCAGGTTGTGGGAGAACGCGTGGGCGGAGTTCGTTCCATTCCTGCAGTTCGGCGCCGAGATCCGCCGGATCGTCTGCACCACCAACGCGATCGAGTCCGTGAACGCCCGTCGGCTCCAGGTTCCGCCAGCTTCGGTCACCAGGACATGCGGGCCTACCAGTCAGTCACGGCCGAGGGAGAGGGAGGAGCGCACGCTCCACCTCAAGACCGGCTTCTACGACCAGTTCCTGCCGGCACTGGACCGCCTCGCCCCCTGCCCGTCCTGACCCGGCAGACCGGGTCCCGTCACCAGCCGAGCTGCGGCTCGCCCAGGACCTCGCCGCCGATGTGGGCGGCCAGGTCCCGGGCCCGGCACGGGTCCCCGAACTTGCCCACGTGGACGAAGACGGTGTGGTCGTGGGCAGAAGAGCCCCACTGGGGGTCGTCGCCGTGGAACACGACCTGGACCCCGTCGTACTTCGGACTCGCGTACTGGCCCGCCTCCGGATCGTCCGGCCACGAGCCATGCCAGTCGATGGCGGCCATGCCCCGGCCGAGTGCCGCCACGAAGCGGTCCTCCACGCCCGCCGGAACGTCCAGCCCCCCGATGTCCAGGGGCAGGTGCGGCTCCAGTGCGCAGTCGTCCGCCGTCGTCACGTCGAGGTCGAACCAGAGGTCCTCGCCCGCCGGGCCGGTCCGCATCTCCGAGTACTCGAACTTCACCCCGGGCAGGACCGCCACCATCCGCCGGACGTCCTCCACCGTCAACAGCTCGGCGAAGAGCCAGATCCGGTCCTCGCGCCGCCACAGCAGCGCGCACAGTTGCCTGGCCTTGGCGTACGCGGTGGCGGCGTCGTCGGTACGGAAGACGGGATACGCCTTGGAGTTGCCCATGGCTGAACCGTCACATGCGCCGAGGAGCCCACGCCACCGCATTTCAGCTGGTCAGGTCAGGCCGGAGCGACCGGCGCCGCCGCGCGCGAACCCGTCTGCGAGCGGACCGCGCGCCGCAGAGCACCGACACAGGGTGACGATCGACTGGCAGCATGGCGAATACGCGACTCCTGAACATGCGGGCCTACCAGTCCAAGGCCGCACAAGTACGCAAGGGGTGGGACGGTTCGGATGCCGAGGCGACCCACGGTGTCAAGCTCGTTCGCATGTGCGCCCGATTCCAGGTGCACGCGCTCTCGGCATATGCCTTCTCTCCCCCTGCTCGTGCGCCGGGTTTCACGACCGAAATGTTACTGCGAGCGCCTCGTGCGCTCCGGCGTGCAGGAGGTGCCTCCGCTGGCATGGAACTGCACGTCAGGGGCCGGTCATGGTCTACGCCATTCACCGGACGGGCTGTCATGCCGTGATGAGAACGCGGAGTTGGCTTCGTGGAGGTTTCTGATGGGAGAGGCGGCGTAGCCGGGAGCCGGTAGCATCTGAGATGCCTTCTCTCAAGGTGACGGTATGACGGTCGGCTTATTCGATCTATTCGATCGGCGGCGGGCCGACCGAGTCTGGCCCGGGAGAGGGGGTGGTGAAGTGGACGTCGACCCGCCTGATTCTGGCGGGGAGAAGAAGCGACTCCGAAAGATCGTCAAGACCGGATCCGTCTGGCTACTGGTGCAGGCCCTCGCGGCCGTAATCCGCTGGCTGTTCGGCAAGGTTCTATAGACGGTCGGGTCCCCTGCGCGAACAGGGGACCCCGGAGCACGTGACTCCACCAGCCGGCCCTGCGCCCTCAACGGCTTAGACCACAAGGGGTGCAGGGCCACCTGTGCCTGCGGGGGCGTACCGCGAACGCGGCCGACACCCGATACCACAGGGGGCCAAACAGCTACCAGGTTCGCGTATTTCGGTCCCCACAGCCAGTGACCTGGCCTCTAATTTTACATCGTTGCAGGTGAGATGAGTCCTACGGGAATCGGTTCACTCTGCAACGTGCGGCAGGCGGGTCATGAATAAGACCAGACATCTGGAAGGGGCGACAGATGGCAAGGGGACTCACCGACTTCGATCCTAGGGCTCTCCAGGAGCTGCGTTGGAGATTCCCCACTTCCCCCACGGGAAAGCCCGGCTTGACCGCCTCTGATCTCGCACGGCGCATCGGCGCCACGAAAGCCCAGATCGTGGCATACGAGAACGGCCGCACCGTGCCCGACCCCAAGAGGGTCGCCGAACTCGCGCGCGCCCTGAACGTCGAACCCGCACGCCTGATGCGCACGTGGAAGAGGACGAAGTGGACGGTCGCGGATCTGCGCCGGGCCACAGCCCTGACCGCCTCCGAGGTCACTGTAAGGCTCCGCGTCTCGGCCAAGGCCTACCGCCGGTTCGAGCAGTACGGCGTTGTCCCGGCCCAACGCCGGCTCTTCCTCGACGACCTGGCCGACATCCTCGGAGTGTCCAACGGAGCCGTGAAACAGGCCATGGACAACATTCCGGCAGTCGTCGAACGCCGGGACCGAGGCCACCGGATCGCCCGCACACTGGTCGACCAGTACGTACACGACGACCGGGTCTGGAAAGGACCGCGCGCCAAGGACGAACTGCTTTCGGAACTCGCCGCACTCTACGGGCGCAGCGCTCAGCGGCTGCGACCGGTGCTGACGCACCTGCTGGGCCAGTTGCGGCAGCGGGCGGTGCTCGTCGAGCGCGAGCGGGTCGTCGCCGAGTACGACACCGATCCGGTCCGCCGACAGCGGGCCTACACCGCGTGGACCCAGCACAGCAGCAACTTCAATCGCGAACTCGCTCAAGTCGGCACCCGGCTGGAGTCCTACTACCGGGATGGCCAGCCGTCCGACGTATGGCAGGCCATCGTAGACCTGTACGAGCTGGGCGCCCGGCCCAGCGGCGTATGGGTGCCCCTATCACTGCTGGCAAGCGACGAGACCGCACAGAGCCTGCCGCGCCCGTTCGTGAAACAACAGGACTTCGGCGACCTCGTCGCCGCACAACTCACCCAGCCCGGAGTGAGCCACCTCCATGTCTTCCGCCACCTGTACGCCGCGCTGTATCCGGCAGTGCGCAAGCCTGCAGCACCCGGCAGCACACACTCGTCACCCGGGCGTGGGCAATTGCCCGACAACCACTTCACCCTGCCCGGCATCACGGAACGCTTCGCCGTCCCCCAGCCCGTCATGACCCGCCTCCAAGCGGACGCCGACTTGCGGGGGACAGCAGGACTCCCCCTCTCCCCCACCATGACGCTCGTCTTCGGCCCCACTACCCACGGCTCCGTACCCCGGCCGCGCCCCCGGCCCGCCGAGACCACACCCCCGCAGACCATTGACCCAGGCACCGCGCAGGCCCCGGCCGAGCCGGAAGCCGCCCCGCCCACCAGCCCGGTCATGCACCCCGGTACCGAATCCGACGCTCTGCGCCGCGCCCGCCTCGCCCACACGGTCGTCGACGTCCTTGAAAAGCACCCCGTCGGCGTGGAAAGCGCCCGGATCGGCCGGGCCGCGGGCATCCCGGCCGCCGAGCTCGCCCCACTCCTGGCCATGCTGTGCGAAGAGGAGTTCGCGGTCGCGGTCGCCGCCGACGTCTACGCTCCAGGGCCGGCACTCGACCGGCTCGCTTCCCCCGGCGGCGTCTGGCTACAGATCCAGCACACCCTGGCCCTGGCACGCGACACCGTCGGCGCGGCCGTCTACTACTCCCGGTACGTCGACGGAGAAGTCCAGATCACACAGCTCGCCGACAGCCCCATCACCCCACGCGTCAACCAGTGGGTCGACTTCAAAGCTGCCGCCCACGCCAGCGCCGTCGGCAAAGCCCTCCTCAACCAACTCCCGCCAGGCATGCGCGCCGACCACTTGTCCCGCCACCGCACCGCCCGCCTCACCCGCCGCACCATCACCAACCCGCGCCTCCTCATCGACACCCTGGACCGGATCGCGCCCGGCCAACCGGTCTACGACCTACGCGAGTACGCGAACAAGGTCGTGTGCGGCGCGATCGGAGCCAGCACCAGCACCGAAATCGGCACACTGGCACTGTCTCTCCCCCTTGCCAGCGCGCACCGGCTCGAAGCAGCAACCCGCGCCCTCGCCCAAAAGGCCGTACCCGTCCTCCTCGCCCTGCTCATCGCCGAGACCATCCCGGCCCAGGGTCCAGGCGACACACTCCAGGCCAGCGAACCAACCAGCAGCAATATCACCCAGGCAGGAATCCGCCGCCTGCACGCGGTCTTCCGCACCCCCCTGACCGCCCCCCGGGACATCCAGAACGTTGCGCTCACTCCTGCACCCGGGCCCCACCTCGCAACCGACAGCGCCAGCAGCTCCCTCTACCTCTTCGAAGCCCCCGCAGAGCCTGCCGACATCACCGACCCGAGTCCCGGCCTCGTCCTGCCGCACACCTACATGCCCATTCCCACCGCTCGACCGACCGCCTTCACCACCACGCCGCACACGACCTGGCAGGGCCACGAGCAACCCGACCGCCTCCTGATCTTCCGCAGCGAACAGGCATCCGACCGGGCCCACTGATCCCTCATGTGTGGGCGGGGCGGCACCCCGAAAGGGGCGACGCGGGCCTGCTCCAGGCGTGCCTTCGTCGCCCAAGCCGATGAGTCGGGGCACACGGTCGGCCGGACTCCGGGGCGAAGCCGACGGCTGCCAGGTGCCCGGCGAGGTCGGGAGCGATAGCCGCCCACCGCTCCCGCAGGGAGCCGCCGGCGGCCGGGAGCTCCAGGCCCGCTCGATCGGGCCGTGCGGCCGATGAGTTTTCCTGGGCCCCGGTCGGATGGGCGGATCAGCGCAGTCCGGCGAAGAGATCGTTCTCGGGTACGGCCGCGCCGGTGGCGTCCTTGACACGTACGAAGGTCTCCATGCCCATCAACTCGCCGAACCTCTCTTTGCCCATCTTGAGGAAGAAGATGTTCTCGCCCTGACTGGCGTGCGCGGCCAGCGCATCGAACTTCTCCCCGCTGAACGCGGTGGTGTCCACCCACGTGGTGATCTCATCGTCGGGGAGGCCGATCTCAGCCATCGCGGCGGCCTCGGCAGGATCCGGCTCCGGCATGTCCTCATGAAACTCGCGCATGATCTCCCCGAACCGCTGCATCCCCGAGCGGGGCATCGTCGTCCAGTACACCTTCGGTGTCAGCGCGGTCATCTCCAGCGCCGCCATCGTGATGCGGTGGGCCTGGATATGGTCGGGGTGGCCGTAGAAGCCGTTCTCGTCGTAGGTGACGACCACATCGGGTCGGTAGTGCCGCATGAGTTCCGCGAGTCGGGCGGCGCCTTCCTCCACGGGGGTCTGCCAGAACGATCCGGGGGCGTCGTTGCTCGGCCAGCCCATCATCCCGGAGTCGGCATAGTCCAGCATCTCCAGATCACTGACCTTCAGGACGTCACAGCTCGCTACGAGTTCTTGACGGCGCATCAAGGCGACGGCCGCCGAATCGTGCCCGGGATCGCCCGGCTTGACACC
>NZ_JBHWVM010000138.1:0-14798 GCF_042736805.1 Streptomyces sp. NPDC060031 | reverse complement strand
CCGCCATGCCGGGAAGTTCACGGTGTTCACTCGAGGGCGACTTGACCAGACAGACGGTGGCAGACTGACGGCACATCGGGGCTCCGGTGATCGGGCGACTTGGAGGTCCCCTTGATCATCGGAGCTTCGTTGCGTACGGAACTGGTGGAGTGAAGGTCCGTCACATGCCTGTGACCTGCCGATTCTCCAAGCAGCCAGGACTATGAATCAGCCCTGGGCCTCCGCCACGTCTCCTACGACCCCTTCAACCGACCACTGGACCTGCTGAACATCCCCTGACCAGCCGGTCTACATAAGCACCGCGACTTTGAAACGCCCCTGCTGCCGACCGTACGCCCACTCAGCGCGTGAAGCCCCGCCGGAAATCGTCTGACGGGGCTCCACGCGTTTGTAGGCACACATCTCGTGCCGGAGGCTCAGGAATCCTGCAGAGCCCAATCGCGAACAGACGAAAGAAGCGATTCTAGCTCGCTAGCGGACCCTATTCGACCGCTAGTTGTTTGGACGCGACCCGTAGTCACACTGGTGAAATCCTTCTCAAATTCACCGCTCTCCCATAGTGTTACTTGGGCCATGAAGTCGCTGCCGTCGAGAATCCAGCTCATAGATCCTGGATTGTGTCCGTCGAGAGGCGCTTCGATCTCGGAAATAGTTGCCAGTTTCTCTGTTCTCTGGGTTTCTGTGGCAATCCACTCCTGGACTGCCTCCATCAGGTTGCTCCCTAGGGGCATCCCCATCCTCCTAGCGTTATGTTATCCGCCTTCGGCAGCTCGGGTACAGGATTCCCCTTCTTTTCGGCCAGTCGACCGAAAATGGTGTCAGAATCCGACATCTTGAAATCCCCCGGTCGGCCGCCCGGAATGAGCGTCGATTTCGGAACGTCGAATTCAACGTAGACGGATCCTGGGCGCGCGGAAATATATGCATCCCTACTTGCCGGGTATACGACGTAGGCGAAACCGCCACCGCCACGCTGCACCTTTCCTGTCCTTACCATTGCCTCGTGCTCCGCCGATGACATCCAGCGGCCCACAGTGACCATGCCTTCACCTGGCGTATGACCGCTGTTGTGGACCAGAATCGGAGTCGTCCCCGCAAGGACATAGTACGTGTGGAGGTCCTCGACGGTGAGGTTGTAGGTCCGCGTGTGCGCCTCATAGGCCTTGTTGGCGGTTACGGCGACGATCTTGCCCTGGTCGGTCAGGAGCGTGGAACCGGGCGTGAGGCTTCCTGCCTCCACCCATGCGTTGACTGAGGGTGACCAGAATGGATGCTCGCGAGTCGCGGTGAGTTTTTCTACCCCAGCGGGTGTCTCGACAGAAAGTTCATTGAGGGGCTTTTCGCCTTCGGACCTAACGAGGTTGGATATTCGTCGGGGTCCTGTCTTGCCTGACTCTGGATCGGTAGCGAGGACTTCTTCTCCGACTGCGATGTCTTCGATTTTCTTTGTTGTGCCATTGGCCATCAGTACGAGGGTTCCAGCCAGGAAGCACTGGGATGTTGCCGCGTTGGTTCCGGATTCAGATCCTCGTGAACCGCTTCCCGGTCCTTTTCCTTCTGTCCCGAGTGCTTTGATTGCCCCGCCGAGGCCTGATCCTATTTCGGGAAGGGCTCCGGTTCCGCCGCTATGCCAGTACTCGACATCCCAAAGGTAGTTCTTGAGTATTTGTGGGCAGTAGACTGCGCCGGGTCCGATGCATGCATTTATTGCGGCTGAGTCGATGTCGTTTTCGGTGTAGTCGCCGTGGCCTTGTTTGATGTAGCCGTTCAGGTTTTTTTGGTATTGGGCGAGCCAGGTGGCGTATTGCTTGTCGTTCATGTGTGCGCGAGCGGCACTTGTATGTGCCGATTCGTGCTGCCTGACTGCCGTCGACACGGCGCCCGCGCTGTTACTGCCGCGGCCGCGGCCGTGGCCGCATTCGGGGTCGTTGCTGCATTGGTTTGTTCCGTTGCCGGTGCTGCGGTCGCTGTCGAAGTTTTCGCTGCCGTCGTTGTTGTAGTCCTGTTCGTAGCAGGAGTTTCCGGAGGCGCCGCACATTTCGCGCATGCCGGTGGGGTCGGATGAGGTGATGGGGCTGTTGTTGGCGTAGTTGTAGCCGTTGAGGGATTGCGGGAGGTCGAGGCTCAGGAGGGGGTCGACGCTGATGAACTGCCCGGTGGTGGGGTCGTATTCGCGGGCGCCGATGTGGGTGAGGCCGGTGGTGGTGTCGGTGTCGCCGCCGACGAATCCCTTCTGGCCGGGCCAGAAGGCGGGGGGTGCGCCGCGCTCACCGCCGTAGGGGAGGGATTTGCGGCGGTTGTAGGTGAGGGTGGTGGCGCTGATGGAGAGGGTGTTGGTGCCGTGGTGGTCGGCGATGAGGAAGCGGACGCGGCCGTCACTGCTGGAGCGGATGGCCGTGCCGCCGGGGACGCTGTAGTAGCGGTTGCCGGTGACGGTGTTGGTGGCCTTGGTCAGGATGAGTTCCTGGCCGCCGGGGAGGTAGAGGGTGGTCGTTGCCGGTTCACGCTTGAGGATCCGGGTGCCCGCGGTGTCGTAGAGGAACGAGGTGGTGGCGCCGGAGAGCGTTGAGGTGGCGATCTTTCCTTCGTCGTTCCACGTCAGGGTTTGCGCGGCTGCGGTCGCGGTGTCCTTGGTGGTGAGGTTTCCCGCGGTGTCGTAGGCGAAGGTGTCGGTTCCGGTGGTACCGCCGGTGGCGGTCACCTGCAGGAGCTCGTGGCCGGGGGTGGTCCCGGTGGGATAGGTGTGGGTGCGGGTGGTGTCCGCGGTGATGGGTCCGGCCTTGTGCTGCTTCTCCGTCGCACGCTGGCCGGTGTCGGTGAAGGTCCAGCTGGTCCAGTACGGGTCGACAGTGCCGAGGTTGGGGGTGCCGGCGCCGTTGGCGGGCTTGGTGGCGCAGTCATCCCCGGAGGTCCAGGCCTCGGTCATGCGCTGGGCCCAGTCGTAGGTGAAGCACTGGTCGTCCTTGACCGCGGCGTCGTCCTGCTTGTCGGTGATCCGGGTGATGTTGCCTGCGGGGTCGTAGGTGTAGGTGGTGTCCGACAGGGTCATCGGCCCGGTGGCGTCCCGGTCGGTGGTCGAGGTGAGCACCCGCCGGGTCAGCTTGTCGTAGGTGACCGTGTTGGTGACCAGCGTTCCCAGGTTGCCGAGCTGCGCTTGGGCGAGTTCACCGAAGGGCGTAAAGGTGGCGCCGCGCAGGTAGACCTGGGACAGGGTGCCGTCGGTGATCCCCGGCATGTCCTGCGTGCCGTACTTGTTGGTGATGGTCTCGGCGGGTAGTGCGGTGGTGGCGTTGTTGTTGGTGGTGCTGTAGGTGGTGGTGGCGGGTAGGCCGCTCACGGGGGTTGCGGTACCGGCCACGGTGTAGGTGCCGGCGAGCTTCTCCTCGCCTGCGACCGTGGGGATGGTGACCTTGGTTCCGGTCGGATTGCCACTGGTGTCGTAGCCGGTGACGACGCTGGTGTAGGCGGCTGCGCCGTCGTATCGGGTGGCGGTGGCGGGCAGGCCCTTGCCGCCGGTGGCGGTGTCGTAGGTCCACTCGGCGAGCTTGGTCCCGGTGGTGGTGTCCTTCTTCAGGCTGGTCGGGCGGCCGAGCTCGTCATACGTGGTGGCGAGCGTGATGCCTCGAGCGTCGGTGCTGCTTTGTGGCCGGCCGTCGGTGCCGTAGGCGGTGGTGCTCTTGCCCTTGTCCGGGTCGTCGCTCTCGGTCTGACGTCCCCGCAAGTCGTAGCCGAAGGTCCACGAGTTGCGCCCGGAGGTGTCGGACACCTTCGCGAGCTGGCCCGCGCGATCGTAGGCGTAGGTGTGCTTCTCGTACTGGGACGCGGCAGCCCCGATGAGGGGGCTGCGGTCCTTGTAGTCGCGCCGCTCGACGACCCGCCCGCGAGCGTCCGAGACGGCCAGGGTCGCGGTCGCGCCCTGGGGTGGGACAACAGCCTGCCAGTCGGGTCCGTAGGTGGTGGTGGTCCGCCACTTCTCATTGTTCAGGGACAGCAGGACTGAGTCGGTTACCCGGCCGCGGTTGTCGTAGTGGGTTTCTACGGCGCTGTCGATCTGGTTGTCGGGGACGACGAACATGGTCGCGCCGGCCGGCTTGTCGTTGTAGTAGGGGGCGTTGGTCCGCCGAACACGCCCGTACTCGTCGTAGTAGGTGTCGGCGACGATGCGTCCCGTGATACCGATGGCATCGCTCTGGGTCTGGCGGGGTCGCAGAAGTGAGTCGTACAGCGTGACCGAGGTGCCCCAGAGGCCGTCTTCGTAGAGTTTCTTGGTGGTGACGGTGGAGGGGGCGGTGGTGGACAGGTTGTAGGCGAGGGTGACGTTGGGCTGTTGGGTCGTCGTTCGCCCGGCTGCCCAGCCCTTGACGAGGCGTCCGAGCGCGTCGTACTGGGAGGTGGTGGTGCGGTTGTTCGCGTCGGTGGTGGTCAGCACCAGGCCGCGTAGGCCGTCGTAGGTGGTGGTGGCAGTGTGGCCTTTGGGGTCGGTGGCCGTGATGCTGGTTGGCTGGGCATCGGCGGCCGGGACGTAGGCCACGGTGCTGGTCTGCCCATCCTGCCCCTTGGAGGTCAGGGCGCGGCCGTACTGGTCGTGTGTGGCCTGTCCCGTGATCTCCCAGACGAGCTGATTGTTCGCGTCCAGTCGGGAGGCCTTCTCGGCCTTGGTGGGGAGAGCCTGACCCGGCTTGGGTGCCGCGCCAGGAGCCTGGCCGTCGTACGAGGTTCGGCCCGCGGTGGTCACGGCTTGGGCCGTGATCGCGTTCGTGCACGGCTTGGCGGTGGTGGAGGTGATCTGGCTCGGGTAGTCGATCAGCCAGTTCGCGGTGTCCGGTGTCACGTATTGGGTGACCGAACATGTGGCCTCGGTGCTGTTGGCCCCGTCGTTGCCCTCGGTCAGGAGCAGACCGTAGGTCTTGTCGTAGGTCCGGGTGGAGGTCGATGCCTGCCAGGTGCCGTTGGCCAAGAGCTTGCTGCCGACGGTGGTAGTGGTCCCGGAGTACCGGGCCACTTTGGATGTCAGTGCAGGTCCGGACACCCCTGGCTTGCCGGGGTCGGTGATGCCCGTGACCGGCTGCGAGGCGTTGTCGCCCGATACCCACGGAGTGTGGGTGGTCTTGGTCACCACGGGGCCGGCTTCGCCGTCGTAGAGGCGGGTTTCCGCGACCCTGCCCGCGAAGTCGCTTCGGTCGGTGACCCCGTTGATGGTGGCGACCGTGCGGGGGCTGCCGTTGGCGAGTTTGTCGCCGGCCATGCCGAGGTAGTAGTCGCTCTCGCTCTTGAGGCGGTTGGTGGGGCCGGTCAGGGTGCGGACGGTGCGGTAGCCGTGGAAGTCGTTCCACGTGCGTTGTTTGTCGAGGGTGAACTCTCCCTCGTCGCGCCGCCAGCTGGGGGCTCCGAGGTAGTGATATGTCGTCGTCTTGGACGGGGAGCCGGTGCCGGCCGTTGTGTCGGTCTCCTCGACTTTGCCCACGAGGTATTTGTGGAAGTAGTCCTTGACCTCTTCGACACCCCCGTCACGCGTCCACCATGACGGGTAGCAGCGCTGTGTGTTGGTGTCGTCGGCGGCGGGCAGGTTCGTGGGGCTGCAGTTCTGGATGGTGTAGGTGACCAGCGTGGTGCCGCCGGTCTCGTTGGTGATCTTGTTGATGCGGTACTTGTTGATCGGCGGTCGGCCTTCGGAGGCGTTGACACGGTTGGCCATGGGAGTGCCGGTGAAGACGGTCGCCGGCAGGGGAATGTCCGCGAGCGCGCCGGCCTTGGCCGTGTGCTGGACCGAGTCCAGCCACAGAGCCGGCTTGGTGGTGTCGCCGGTGGGCGGGTAGGACTGGGCGAGGGTCCAGGTGTCCACGGGCACTTGAGTGCCACCGGCCAGGGCGAGGGTGTCGATCGAGGTCAGCCGCTTCGTCGACCAGAATGTCGGCGAGCCCTGCAGGCACTGCGTGGCGGCTTTGCAGTCCAGGTGGACCGGCACGTCCGGCCAGTCGGTGGCGTGGTCCTTGTCGAAGGTGCAGGTGCCGGCGGTGCACCGGTCGGACACGGTGAAGTTGACCTGGGCTGGAGCGAGGGCCGGGGCGTACACCTGGCCGGCGCGTAGGCCGTAGGAAATCTTCTTCAGGGTGCTGTCACGGGTGTAGGCGACGGGTGTGTCGATCTTCCCGTTCTTTGCGTAGTAGCCGGTGTACTTCGAGTAGTACAGGGCCAAGGCGTTGTTGTGCGGGTCGACGACGTAGTCAAGGTTCCAGCGCCAGCCCTGGTTCGTACTGGAGGACGCGAAGTCTGCTCCGTGGCCTGGCTCACCGGCGTGGTTGCCGTAGACGGGGACGGTGTTGACGGAGCCGGTCTCTTCCTTGCCGGTGCTCCAGCCGGGAAGGCGGTTCTTGCCGAACCAGTACTGCGTGCCGTCGGTGGTGGTGACCCGCCAGTACTCGGAGTCGCTGTCTCCGGAGTTGTTGCCGGGGGAGTCGTAGATCCGCTCGACGCGGGATCCGTCGTCGTTCGAAAGCTTCCACACGCCCTTGCCGGCGTCCCAGAGCAGCTCGGAGCTGGAGCCGTTCAGCGACATCGTCGCGTTTTCCGACTTCCAGCACAGGTCGCCGGTCTTCGCCGTGTTGTTGCCGCCTCCTTCTCTGTCGTTCTCACATGCGGCGTACTGGCGCTCGATGAAGCCCGGGTTGTACTCCCACCCCTCACCGACCCACGAGGCTTGGTTGTTCGTCGAACCGGTACGTCCGTCCACAGACGACGAGCTGTATGACAGGGCCACCTTCGGGGTCAGGCCGCCCGGCGCCGGAGGTACCGCGACGGGCAGGTTCCAGCTGAACGAGCCGGAGTTGCCGCCCGCCGACCACGAACCGGAGGGTGCGAGAGAGGTGGCCTCGAACGAGCCCTCGGAGCCGTCGGCGGAGGCTGCCGCCGACAGGACCGCCACGCCGCCGGCGGGAGCCGCGAGCGTGCCGGGCGCCGGCTTGACGAGCGGGGACGCCGCACCGGAGGCCGGTAGATCCACGGACGCTGTCAGCGTGGATGCCTTCGCATCGTTCTGTGTGAGCAACGGTGTGCCCTTGAGGCACTCCGGCTTCGAAGGCGTCGTCAGCGCGCAGGCGGGCAGCAGGCTGAGCCGCAGCGAGGAAGCCCAGTTGGCACCGTAGGCGTCCTTGATCTTCGAGTAGTCGACCTCGACCTGCGTGGTCGCGGCTGCAGAGGAGCCGTCGGAGCGCTGTACGGACAGCAACAGGCCGGTGATGCCGGTCCGCTGGGTGGCCTTGTGGTCGGCGACCGTGACCCGGACCCTGGAGGGGCCGGGCTGGGCGTCCTGGGCGGGAGCCCCGGAGCCGGCTCCTGCGGCCGGGTTGGACGGTGCGACGCGTACGGGCAGCGATCCGACCTGCGCGAGCGTGGTCGTGCTCGCTTTCGCCGCCGGTGAAGCGGAGGGCAGGACGACCTCGGCCGTGCCGGCGGCGGGCCAGCTGACGGGGGCGGGCTTCCACACCGGCGCCTTCACCGCGGCCTTGGGCGCATTCGCCTTGAGGTCCTTGCCCTTGACGGAGGCCGTCTTCTGGACGTCGCGGGGCTTGAACGAGACAGGACCGGCCCAAGCGGGCCCGGTCAGGAGCGAAGCAGTCAAGGCCACCGATGTCGCACCAATAATTCCGGTTCGACTTGGCCATGTTGGCCTCTCGCGACCAACTCTGAACAATCCGGGCATTGAGCCCGTCTTGTTGCGCACAGCAAACCCCCCAAGGGCGATAAGAGACAGATAAAACCGCAGCCAACACCCCCCGAGCGTTCGACGCAAGCCCCATCTTCAGTCGCCTGACCAGCAAAAACCCCTTCAGATACGCCGAAGTGGATCATTATGGATGCCGTGAGCATGTCAGAAACTGACGATAAGTCAGGCAGCTCTACGCCAATGCGAACGCCATCGCATACTCTGCGGTGATCCCGAGCCCTCACGTACGCAGAAAGCCACGAAGAATCCCCATGAATCACCGAAGAGCGGGCGCAGGACCGACCCGCACTCTGACTGCCCTTCTCGCGCTCCTCCTCCCGCTCTCCGCGGCAAGCCTCCTCACCCAGCCCGCCTCCGCCACGGCAGCGGAGACGCCCTCGGGGGGAGGCGCCGCAGGCGCCCCGCGCTCCGCCTCCGCAGCGAAGGCCTTCGCCCTGGCTCGAGACACCGGGCAGCGCGTCGAGATCATCGACCAGCGCACCGAGTACTCCGAGACCTACGCCAACCCCAACGGCAACCTGACGCACAAACAGTTCACGCTGCCCGTATGGACGCGGCACGATTCCGTATGGCGCAGGACCGACGCCACCATCACCGAACACGAAGACGGCACCATCGGCCCGACAGCCGCCTTCGGCATCTCCTTCTCCAGGGGAGGTCAGGACGCTCTCGTCGCGATGGAACGGGACGGCAAGAAGCTGGCCCTCACCTGGCCCGGCAAACTTCCCGAGCCGGTGGTGGGAGGGAACACCGCGCTCTACAAGGAAGTACTGCCCGGCGTCGACCTCAAACTGATCGCCGAAGTCAACGGCTTCGCCGAACACCTCATCGTCAACACCCCCGAAGCCGCCGCAAACCCGGCCCTGAAGTCCATCAAACTCGCAGTCACCACCGACGGCGTCACCCTCGACGACGACGCCGGTGACCGCCTCCTGGCCAAGGACGCAGGCGGCCACATCATCTTCAGCGCGCCCCGCCCCAAAATGTGGGAGCAGCCTCCAACAGCGCCAGAATCACCCAACATGGCCGCACCCGCAGCCAAGAGTGCCCCTGCCCAGCGCGCCGCCGCAGCAGCCGACACCGCGGAACCGGCGGCGGCGCGCCAGGCGCCGGTCGGCGCGGATGTGGACGCGAACCTGCTCACCCTGACACCGGACCCTGCACTGCTGGCCAGCGCCACACAGTTCCCGCTGGTCATCGACCCGATCTTCACCGGTGGCTACACCGAGAAGTGGGCGGTGGTGTACTCAGCCACCCCCGGCGCGGACTACCCCTGGGGCTCCGGCTGGACCTCCAGCAACCCGGCGGACGAACCGCGCGTCGGCAACAACGGGTCAGGCGACACCCAGTCGTTCTTCGCGATGAACACCAACGGCCTGCGCGGCGCGACCATTCTGAACGCCACGTTCGCTGTCGAACAGACCTACTCCTGGGGGTGCGACGCCTCCGCAGCCGGCCCCACGGAACTGTGGAGCGCAAAAGACATCGGCGCCACGCCCACCTGGAGCACCCGTAACAACTACTGGGGCCACTACCTCGCCGAAGGCAACTTCGCGCACGGCAACACCACCCACTGCCCCGGCATCGAGGGCTTTGACTTCCACTCTTCCGAACTGACCGCCTACGTTCAGGAAGGCGCCAGCAAGGGCTGGGACCCTCTCGTCTTCGGTCTGCGCGTCCCCAACTCCTACCTGGGCAACCCCAACAGCTTCAAACGACTGCGGAACAACCCCGTCCTGAGCGTCGACTACAACTTCCAGCCCGAAGTCATCGGCAACGGAGCCTTCGAAGGCAACTGGGCACCCGCAGGCGACGGCAACAAGCCCGTCCCCTGTGGAGGCCTCATCGGCAACAGCGGCCTGGCACTCACCGCCACCCTGCGCGACAACGACGGCGGCCCCGTCGTCCCCGACTTCGTCGTTACCACCGCCGCAGGGGCACCCGTACCCGTCTCCAACGTCACCACCGTGTTCAGCGGCGGAACGGCGACAGCAACCGTACTCGCCCAAAACCTCCCCACCGGCAGCTACAAATGGAAGGTGCGAGCCCGAGACGGAGAAGGCCCCGACGGCTCCTTCACCGGAGAGTGCAACTTCACGGTCGACAAGACCGGACCCACCTCCCGCGTCGCCGTCACCAAAGAGGACGGCAGCGCCCTGGCCGTCCAGCAGGCCCGCACCAAAATGCGCGTCAAACTCAAGAACCCGGCAACCGACCTCGCCGGCTTCTGCTGGGCCATCGACCGCCCCATCTCCGTCTCCGGCAGCCCCTGCTCCTCCAACACCTGGGTGCCCCTCGCCGCCGGCGCCACCGAGGCCGTCATCGAGGTAGTCCCCACAGGCCGGCCCCAGAGCACCCTCTACGTCATCGCCTACGACAAGGCCGGCAACCACTCATCGACCGACGGCGCTGCCGACACCACGGCCTTGAAGACATCTCCCGCCTCTTTCGTCTACCCCACCGGACAAACCCCCCTGTCCAAGCGGGCGACGAAGGACCTCCTCGGCGACCTCAACGGCGACGGCTACACCGACATGCTCGCCACCGAATCCGACAACAAGCTCCGCCTGTACACCGGTGACGGCACAGGCAAGGTCAAGGCGCAGACCATCGGATACAGCGGCTGGGGCGACGCACTACTCGCACACGGCGGCGACTTCACCAACCTCAACGGCCCCAGCGCCGCTCCCGACGGCTACGAGGACACACTCGCCCGCCTCAACAACAACCACCTCTACCTCTACCCCGGCAACGGACTGGGCAACGTCTGGTACGCGACCCGCCAGGAACTCGCTCCGCCCTCTGACCTCGGCAGCAAGGGCTGGGGGCGCATTCTGCAGATCATCACCCCAGGTGACATGGACCAGCGTGCCGACGCCGGCTTCGCCCAGGGCAATGACCTGCTCACTCTCGAGTGCGTAGACGACGCATGCACCAGCGCCCGCCTACGCCTCTACTCCGGCCAGACCGTCAGCGACGGCAGCGCCGACCAGACCGAGCCTTTCCACCTTCAGAGCGACACCAACATCATCGGCCCCACAGGTGCCTGGAAGGACCACACCATCCTGGCCGTCGGCGACCAGAACGGAGACGGCGTCAAGGACGTCCTGACCCGCTACAAGACCGACGGAAACCTCTACCTCTACCCCGGCCAGCTCACCAACGGCACCTACAGCCTCGGCAGCCGCACCGTCTACGGCACCGGTGGCTGGGCGCCCAACAGCCGGCCCCTGATCACCACCGGCGGCAACGCCCAAGGCACCGTCGTCAGCAAGAACGTCAACGACGGCGGCACCCTCATTCCCTTCAGTGAGTTCCAGCCCAAGACGGGCGACGCGCAGGGCGACCTGTGGGCGACCACACCGGCGGACCCCAACAACACCGTCGGATACGACGACGGCACAGGATCCCCCACAAGCACCACCTGCCCCACCGGCTGCCTCCTGTTCTACCCGGGCGGCACCAACACCCACCGCGCCCCCCTCCTCGTGGGCCAAGGAGGCTGGGCCACCACCATCACCGGCATCTTCTGATCCGACACATCCCAACAGATATGGCCCCCGGCGCTCCCGCCGGGGGCTCCTGTTTGGGGCGCGTCAGGACGCAGCGAGGATTCTGGCCGCCTCGTGTACCGCAGACACCCATGAAGACGGAGTCGTGGACGGCAGGAGCAGGCCAACGGCCAGCTTCAACGAACTCGTCGGCGGGAAGCGGGTCAGGGCGAGTCTTTCATCACGACGTGCGTGAGCCGCAGTCTGCCGACCACCTTCGAACGGCGCGCCAGATACGCGGCATCCGCAGATCCCCAAACCGAGGGGCGTGTCAGCGATCTGGCTCTGTCTCACATCCGGTGGTAACGGAACGTCATGCCCGTGGCTCTGAACCTGACGATCCGACATCCCTGCTGGCCAGTGGCGTAGGCCAGCGCCCAGGAGAGAGCCGATCAGCCCGCTGAATCTGTACGGCGGCAGGGGCCGTCCGCCGCTACCTGCGGAACTTCACGCCCTCGGCTCCCGCGGCGGCGCCCAGGCCCGCGCCGCGGCCCCGCCGCATCGTCCGGTGGATCATGACCAATCCGGGCAACCTCCCGGACGAGGACACCCTCACCCTCAAGGAGATCCGCGCCGGCTGCCCCGAACTCGACGCGGTCACCGACCACGTCCGCGACTTCGCCGAGATGATGCGCGACCTGCGCGGCGACCAGCTGCCCCAGTGGATGGAGCGGTCGAGCAGGACCCCCTGCCCGCACTGCACTCCCTGGTCAACGGGCTTCGCCGCGACCAGGACGCCGTCATCGCCGGACTCTCCAGCCCCTGGAGTTCTGGCCAGGTCGAGGGACAGAACACGCGAGTGAAGTTCATCAAGCGGGCCGGGTACGGCCGCGCCAACTTCGACCTTCTGCGCAAGCGGATCCTGCACAGAACCTGATGGCCAGTCACAAGATCAGCGCCCGAGCCCACAGCCCCGCAATCGCCGATCACGAAATCGCGACGGCAGCCGCGACCGGGCCCCAGCGTCCCTTTCCGTGCTCCTCCATGGCCGGGCGTGCGCCCGTGCTGGGCGGGCCTGGTGGCGCCGGCCAGCGGCGAACCCACGGCGTCGGGGCAGCGAGAATGGCGGGATGGACGGACTGGGTGGGGCGCTGGAGCGGGTAACTGCGGATGGCGATGTGGTGAACGGCTGGCTCCAGGGGCTGGCGGGCAATCAGGTGCTGCCGGTGGAGATGCTGGCCCGGCTGCTGGAGTTCGACGAGCTGCCGATGCCGAGCTTCTGGCTCAAGTACAGGACCTTGGATGCCGCAGCGACGGAGCTGCTGGTGGCTTCGCCGCAGATCCAGCACCGGCTGGACGTGACGGAGAACGCGACGGCGGACGTCGACGTGCTGGCCCGGCTCGCGCGGGATCCGGAACCACGGGTCCGGTTCGTGTACGCGGTGATGCTCTTCGAGTACAAGCGCCGTATCCCTGCCGGGGTGCTGGAGATCCTGGCGCAGGACCTGGAACCGAAGATCCGGCGGATCGTCGGCGAGAGTGAGAAACCGCCCGTCGCGGTGCAGGAGCCGCCGCCCGTGCTGACGGCGGAGCAGCGGGTGACGCACCCGGATCCGGCGGTGCGGATGAAGGCCGCCGCTGATCCCGAGGTACCGACCGTCCTGGCCCTGCGACTGGCGGAGGATCCCGAGAACGACGTCCGGCTCGCGGTGTCGATGCGGGAGGAGCTGACGGAGGAACAGCGCACGGCCATCCCTTGCACGGTGTGGCAGCACTTCTGGTCGCCGCCGCCCTGGATCGCACGGCAGGCGACCGACCCGGAGGCGGCCCGCCGGATCGCGCGGTCGGCGCACGTCGGGCTGCGGCGGGTGCTCGCGGCTCAGCCGCACCTGACGCCGGGCGTGGTGGCCCTGCTGGCCGCAGACGAGGACGAGTGGGTGCGGCGCACATTGGCCGAGTCGTGCGAGGACGCGCCGCACGAGCTGCTGGTGGAGCTGTACGCCACGGTGCAGGACCGGTACTGGTCGGGGTACCGCAACCACCGCAACTTCGCCCGGCCCGGGTTGGCCCGGTTCGCCGACGACCCCAACCCGCGGCTGCGGCACGCCGCGTTGGACGACCCGGAGGCCGGGCCGGAGCTGGTGCTGCGGCTGGCCGACGACCCTGAGGTGGGTGGCTGGGCGGTGCGCGACCCCAGGCTGCCCGCCGACGAACTGCTCCGGCGGCTCACCCTGCCCGCACATGCCGCCGCTGCCGCAGGCAATCCGGCACTGCCGGTGGCGGTCATGCACCACCTGCTGGACCTCGCCCGGTCACGCTGACCTTAGGCGAGCGGCTGATGCATGGCCTGCAGGGCGATCAACCCGCCGTCCAGCGAGAGGTATCCGACCACCTCGGCCAGCACCACCAGGGCCGTCAGGACGACGCAGCGTCACAAGATCAGCGACAGAGCCCAGAATGGCTCTGGCGATGATCACGTGACGGGTCAGGGTGTCAGGAGTATTCGGAGCCTGAGGAGATCGAAGTTGGCTCTCCCGTAGCACTGGCGTTTGAGGGCTTTTGCTCGTGTGACTGCTCCCTCCACGGCACCGGAGTTGTGTTCCAGGCTCAGGCCGTTGGTGACCGCGGCCAGGTCGCGGCGTAGTCCGGTGGCGAAGGTGTGGAGTGTGGGCAGGTCGTCGGCTTCGACGCGTTCGATCCAGTCGGCGATTTCGGCGCCGCGTCGGCCGGTCATGATGGCGGCGAAGGAGCGCACGTGAGCGTCCAGGCGGTGCAGGTGCTCGCACCGTGTGAGGAGGTCTTTGATCTCCAGGGTCTCGTCGTCGTCCAGGTGGTCGGGGTGGCTGAGGATCCATCGGCTGATCTTCCGGGGCTTGGGAATCACCGGGCCTGATGGAGCCGGCCGCCTTCGGACTGGGTCGGGACGGCTGCGGCTGGTTCCGGCGACTCGGTATTCGCGCAGGTAGCGGCGCACGATCTGCACGCTGCCGTTGAACCCCAGTGGCCTGATCCGCTCGGTGATCACCGTGGCGTTGGTGACGCCGGAGTTCCACAGCCCGTGGACCTGCTCGCGGTAGCTATCAAGCTTCGTCACGCGGTTCTCGCACTTCACCAGCAGTTCCGCCAGCGTGGTGGCGTCAGCGAACCGGCGGACCGTCTGCTGGTCCAGGTTCAGCTCACGGCCGACCGCCGCCCGTGACATGCCAGCCGCCAAGCGGCTCTGCACCGCCTCGAAACGCTCGCGGGTTCGGATGACCAGTCGCCGTTCCGGGCGAGGTGGCAGCACAGCCTCCAGCGCGAGGAGAATCGCCGGCACGGGTTCCGGGACTGGGTCCGGTTCAGGTGCGGCCGGCTCGCTCTGGACACGGAGGCAGTGGTAGTGGGAGTTCACGGCCTTACCGACCGCTTCACACAGGTTTTGCCATAAATGAAAGCGATCTGCCACCTGGATGGCGTCCGGCGCGCCAGTGCGAACGCCCTCGGCCTAGGTGTATTGCCCTGTGAGGTTGGGGACGCGGCTGGCGGGTGGTTTGCCTGCGAGCGCGGTGTGTCCGCGGTGGTGATTGTAGAAGTGCAGCCAGTGG
>NZ_JBHWVM010000137.1:0-14931 GCF_042736805.1 Streptomyces sp. NPDC060031 | reverse complement strand
GGACCCCAGGCGCTGCGCGCCTGGGAGTGACACCCCTCGCTTCGCTCGGGGGGCCTTCGGCCCCTAGAGCCGCCCTTCGGGCGGGGGGTCTCCGCTTCGCTCCGACCCCAAAATCCCTCGCTGCGCTCGGAGGGAAGACTCCTCGCTTCGCTCGGAGGAAGCGCCTGCGGCGCCTAGAGCCCGCCTACGGCGGGGGGTCTCCGCTTCGCTCCGACCTCAAAACCCTTCGCTGGGCTCGGAAGGAAAACCCCTCGCTTCGCTCGGGGGCGCCTATGGCGCCTGGAGCCGGCCTACGGTGGGGGGGTCTCCGCTTCGCTCCGACCCCAAGACCCTCCTCGCTCGTGTTCCGAGGGCGGGGGTCTTCGGTTCGTTTCGACCGAAGGACTACGTCCGTTGCGAGGGAGCAGTCGGCTTTGACCGGGTGGGGCCGGCCTTTGGTTGATGGTTTTGCTTTGTTCCGACTGCAGACAGCTGCTTGGTCTTGTGGGGGTGAACGTGGGCAGGGGTTTTCTGTTGTGGGTTGAGGGTGGGGGGGTTGGTTTTGGTCTGATCTGTAACTGGGTCTGGTTTTACGGGAGTTGTTTTTTGCTGACTGTGGACTGGTGTGGCTTTTGTTCTGTTCGGTTTCGACTGGGTGGTTTCGTGGGGCTGTTCCAGGGGTGGGGCGCATGGTTTGGGCCAGGGGTTGAGGTGGGGGTGTTTGGGGGGTTGGGGAGGGGCTGGGAGTCGGTGCTGGTGTTTGTGCAGGTCAGGGGGTCGTCGGGGGTGGGTGTTAACGCCGTTAATGGTTGATGGAGAGGGGTGATTCAAAATTGGGTGCGGATAAAGACGGGAATCAGTCAGATTCCACGGGGGTGTAGCCATGGGGTCCAGTGATCCTGTAGCGGGGGCTGGGGGGGTGTGGGGGCGTCAGAAAGTGCGTCGGGCTGGGGGTTGGGGACGGTTTTGAGGGAGCGCAGCGGGGCGACCACCGGCCTATAGAAGGTACGGAGATGCGTTGTCGCAGGTCAGAGGGGGTTCGGGGGAAAAGATATGTCCCCTCAGAAGGGACATATCTCGGGGGTTGTGTCGCTCGTAGGGGGACACAACGAGCGCGAAACGTTGGTGAGGCTGACGTAAAATGGGCTAAAACGTCGGAGGGGCTGACGTTTTAGGGGAGATGTGTCGGTTAACTGGCGGTGGGGTGGGTGGGGTTGGTCGGTGGGGGTGGGGGAGGGTCTTGGAGAGGGGGTGGCTGAGATGTGTCCCCCCTGGGGGGACACAAGACACGCCGAACGTCAACGAGCGTGACACTTGTGTCACCCTTGTTGACATACTGATCTCCGCAGATCAACGAAGTGGAGAGCAGCCTCGTGTCATCAGAGCCACAGCGCCGACGGGGAAGTCCGGTAGGGACGCCGCGTCCCGATCTGCCGGTGGATGATGCGATCTCCGCGTGGAGTCAGCCGCTGGCTCCGGTCAAGGACCTCGACAGCCTGGCGAAGCGGTACCCGACGCGGAAGCTGACCCTGGACGGGGAACGCAAGCCGCTGGAGTTCTACGGGACCGAGAACCAGCCGAATGCGTTCTCCATGGACAGCCTCGAGTTCTTCCTGGTGATCGCCCAGTACTTCCGGGAAGCCCTGCCCCTGCGGCTGATCCTGCTGCTCATCGCCTGTCAGCGAGCGGGGGGGCGGATTCCGCTCACGCAGGAGGAGATGGCTACCATCCTGGATGTCAGCCGGACGAAGACCTCGGAAGCGCTGCACACGGTGATGTCTCATGGGATCGTCTTCAAGGTGCGGCGGGGTGTGTATCAGTTCAACCCGCCCTACAGTTATCGGGTAGCGGAGTTCATCCCGGGTACTGAGATGACGGGTGAGTTCGTGAAGGTGGAGCAGCACAGCACCATTTCGCAGATTCGTGGTGACACGAACCTGCCGGACCTGGTGCGCTTCCCTTCGTTGGACCACATGCGGCAGGCCATCGCGGAACTGCGGGCAGAACGGGCAAGAGAGCGCGCTTCGCGTCGGCTGAGCCGGGTGAAGCGCAGGGAAGAAGGGACAGCTCAGTGAGCACCTTGCGATTCGCTGCGGTCAACGCCGATGGGCTTCTCTCCGACCTCGACCTGCCGCCGGCTGCCTACCGGGTGCTGCTGAAGCTGCGTTCGCTGAGCGAGCCGGGGGGCCGGATCCTGATCGACCAGGCGACGGTCGGCGGGCTGCTGGATCTGAGCCGGCCGAGTGTGAACGCCGCGCTGCGGAGCCTGGAGCTCGCCAAGCTGGTGAGGAAGATCCGAAATGGTGTTTATCAGATCAACCCCATGCTGGCCGGGTACAACTCGTTCGAGGACGCCGTCGCGGCCGTGAACGAGATGTCCTCGGACGAGCGGTTGGACGCCCGGGGGTATGTCGACAGCTACCACCGGGCGGTGGCGGCGTATCAGGACCAGCTCGCCGAGCAGCGCAAGAAGCGGGCGGCTCAGGCGGCGGCGAAGAAGGCTGCGGAGTCGAAGCGGCGTAGGGCGTTGCATGCCGTGGGGTGAGCGTGGGCGCTAGGAGGGCTTCTGAGGGGTACTCGGGGGCTTGGGAGGGCCTCGGGGATACCCCGGGGCCCTTTTTGGTTTTGAGGGGCTTGGGAGGGCGGGTGGCTCGTCTGTCACAAATGCCCGACGCGATACGTCATGGGGCTGTCGTCAGTCCCGCAGTGACGTGAGCGGAGGTGGTGAGTCGTGCAGTCCGTCCTGGGCCCGCGCCATCCAGCCGTTCTCCACCGGAACTGGGGACGGTGCGGGGATCATGAAAATGGAAGTATGTGCCCCTTTGGCAAACCGTGTTCGCGGTTTGTGGAGACTTCATGGTGAAGCAGGAGCGTGCCGCCCGCACGCGTGAAACGCTCGTCCGTGCCGCAGCCGAGGTGTTCGCCGAGGAAGGCTTCGTCACCGCCTCCATCGCCACGATCGCCAAACGGGCCGGCGTCAGCGCGGGCGGACTGCACTTTCATTTCGGGAGCAAGCCCTTGCTGGCCGAGGCCGTGGAGGGGCGGGCCGCGGAGGCGGTGCGCCGGATCACCTCGGGCCGCCGGCGGCAGGCCGACCGGGACGCGCTGCAAGTGATGGTGGACTCCACGCACGACCTGGCGGCCCTGTTGTCCCAGGACCCGGTCGTACGGGCGGGGTTCGGGCTCTGCGCGGACCTGGCCCGGGACAGCGTCACGGACCTGCGGGGGCAGTGGCGGTGCTGGATCGAGGAGGTCTTCGAGGCCGCGGCGCGGGAGAACCGGCTGGCCGCCGGGGTCGAGCCGGATCACGCGGCGCACGCGGTGGTCGCGGCGACCGTGGGGTTCGAGGTGCTCGGGGCGGCCGAGCCGGGGTGGGTGTCGCGGGGGGTCGTGACGGACTTCTGGGAGCTGCTGTTGCCGAGGCTGGCGGCGCCGGAGGAGTTGGGGCGGCTCACTGCCGGGGGTGGGGGAACAAGCCCGTACGGGTGTGGCGCGTAGGGCTGTTCCCCGGGTGGGCGGGAGCGGGCTACCAGCCGAGCCGCGGGACCGCGCGGCGGGCGGGGCCGGGGCGGGGCTGGGTCCAGGGGGCCGGGGTGGCGGGAGCGACCGGGCGCGGCGGGCGGGCTGGGGTCCAACGGGGGGCCTTGGTCCGGGCGCTGTCCTGGGGGTTCGCCTGGACGTCCGCTTGGTCGTCCGCTTGGTCGTCCGTCCGACGGGGGGCCGGGGGCCTCGGGGCGGCCGCCGTGGCGGGGTGGAAGCGGTGCCAGGCGTCGCTCGTGGTGACGGTGGCGAAGAGGGCGGCGAGGGCGCGTTCGCCGTAGTGGCGGGAGGCCTCGGCCCAGACCTCGTCCGGTACGCGGTCTTCCATCGCGTCGCCGGCGGCCTGCGTGACGGCCTCGGTGAGGGAGAGGGCGGCGCGCTCGGCGTCGGTGAAGCAGGCCGGGTCGGAGTTGCGCCAGTCCGCCACGGAGCCGAGGCGTTCGTTGGTCTCGCCCTTGCGCTTGAGGGCGCGGCCGTGCATGCGGGTGCAGGCGGCGCAGCCGATGAGCTGGCTGGCGCGCAGGTGTACGAGGCACTGCGTGGCGGGCGAGACGCCGGCGATGGCCGCGGATGCGGCGAGCGCAGCGAGTGCCTTGGTCGCACCCGGGGCGATGATTGCCGGACCAACCAGTCGTGTCTGCATGGCTGTCCTCCTCAGAGCCGTACAGAGCGCCGTCGCCGCACGGGGGTGAGGGGCGGTCGGTGTCTGTCACAGGTATGACGGAGGGGGTGAGGAAAACGTGACCGGGTGGTGGCATCGGAATGTTCTTTTTTGGTCGCGGCTCACGGCCGGCGTTCGCCGGCCCCGGGTCAGGGGTGACCGATTTTGAAGCCCACTCCGCGGATGGTGATGATCCAGGAGTTGGCGCCCAGCTTGCCGCGGAGGCTGCTGACGTGGGTGTCCACCGTGCGGCGGGACCAGGAGTCGCCCCAGACCTGTTGGAGCAGGCGTTTGCGGGAGACGACCGTTTCGGGGTGGGAGGCGAGGAGGAGCAGGAGGTCGAACTCCTTGCGGGTCAGTTTGACCTCGTCGCCGGCGAGGGTGACCTCGCGGGAGTTGACGTCGATGCGCAGGGGGCCGTGTTCGACGGCCGTGGTCGTGGGGGCCGGCTGCCATTGGGAGCGGCGCATGACGGCTTCGATGCGGGCCATCAGTTCGCGGAAGCCGTAGGGGCGGACCACGTAGTCGTCGGCGCCGGCCTGTAGGCCGAGGACGCAGTCGAGTTCGGAGCCGCGGGAGGTCACGATGATGAGCGGGACGCGGCTGGTGGAGCGGATGACGCGGCAGACCTCCAGGCCGTCGAGGTCGGGGAGGTCGAGGTCGAGGAGGACCAGGTCGACGTCCTCGTGGACGCGCAGGGCCGCGGCGCCCTTCTGTGCGCAGACGGGTTCGTGACCCTGTCGGCGCAGTCGTTCGACGAGGGGGTCCGTGCCGTCGGCGGCGCCGTCGACGACAAGGATCCGCAGGTGGCCGCACGGGCCGGCCGCGCGGGGCCCGGGCCCGGTCGGGTGTTCTTCGACCGGGTGGGGCTCCGCGTGGCCGTGCGGCGCCGGTATGTGGGGCTCCAGAAGGGCCCCTGAGGAAATCTGGTTCATTACTCCCCCGCGACTCACGCATCCCACGGCGACACGTCCGTGGGAGCTCGTGCTGGGCTCGCCGGAAAACCTACCGAGCGGTGCCGGTGAACTGAAGTGGACTGGGGCGGTGCTCGAACGGCTTTCCGGTGGGCTGCGAGCCTGCTGCCGCTACGGGTTGAGGACCCAGGCCGATCCGTGCTGGGTGAAGCCGATGTGGGGGTAGTACTCGGTGGCCGCCGGGGCCGACAGGAGCACGATCTTGACTCCCGGGGTCTCCTTCTGGGTCGCCTCGATCAGCGCGCGGCCGATGCCGCCGCGCTGGTAGGTCCGGTCGACGGCGATGTCGGAGAGGTACGTGACGTAGCTGAAGTCGGTGATGCTGCGGGCGATGCCGATGAGCTTGTCGCCGTCGCGGGCGACGAGGACGAGGTTGGCGTTGTCCAGCATGACGCGGAACCGCTCGGTGTCCGCGATGGGGCGGCGCTCGCCGAGGCCGGAGGCGCGGTACACCTCGAGGACCTCTTCGAGGTCCAGGGAAGCGCCCTCGACGCGCTCAATCTTCCAGTTCACGGAGCTGCTCCAATCGGTTGCGGATGACGCCATGGTTGCGCAGGAACCGGTCCGGGGTGAGCGTGCCCAGATCGATGCCTTCTTTGGCCAGTGTGCTACTGAAGTGCTCGCCGGACGCGATGGTGCTGTTGGCGGCGGCCTGGACGGCCCGGTAGGCCTTCTCGCGTTCCATGCCGCCCTGCAGGAGGTCGGCGAGGACGGCGGAGCTGTAGACGAGGCCGTCGGTCTGGTCGATGTGCTCGGCCATGCGGTCGGGGAAGACGGCGAGGTTCTCCACGAGCTCGGTCGCCTTCGTCGCCTGGAAGTGGCCGACGGAGAGGCTGTCGGGCAGGATGACCCGCTCGACGGACTGGTGGGCCAGGTCGCGCTCGTGCCAGAGGGCGACGTTCTCCACGGCCGAGTTCGCGTAGCCGCGCAGCAAGCGGGCGAGGCCGTTGAGGCGTTCGCTGGTGGTGGGGTTGCGCTTGTGGGGCATGGCGCTGGAGCCCTGGTAGGCGCTGGTGCGGCGTTCCTCGACCTCGCGTACCTCGGTGCGCTGCAGGAGGCGCAGTTCGAGGGCGAGGTGTTCGACGCAGGCGCCGAGGGCGGCGACGGCCTGGAGGAGCTGGGCGTGCCGGTCGCGGGCCACGACCTGGCTGGGCGAGGGTTCGACGCCGAGGCCGAGCGCCTGGCACACGTAGCCTTCGACGTACGGGTCGATGAGCGCGTACGTGCCGACCGATCCGGAGATGGTGCCGACGGCGACCGCTTCGCGGGCGGCCGCGAGGCGGGTCAGGGAGCGGTCGACGGCGAAGGCGAAGCCGGCGAGCTTGTGGCCGAAGGTGGTGGGTTCGGCGTGGACGCCGTGGGTGCGCCCGATGATCGGGGTGTCCCAGTGTTCGGCGGCCCGCTCGGCCAGGACGCGGCGCAGCCGCCGGGCGGCCGCGGTGAGCAGGTCGGTCGCGCGGGCCAGGGTGTGGCCGAGCGAGGTGTCGACCAGGTCGTAGCTGGTCATGCCGAGGTGGACCCAGCGGGCGGACTCGTCGGGGATGCCCTCGCAGTACGCCGCGAGGAAGGAGAGGACCTCGTGGTCGCGTTCCTTTTCGATCTCGGCGACGCGCGCCGCGTCCGGGACCTTGGCCCGGCGCATGTCCTCGACGGCGTCCTCGGGGACGAGGCCGAGCTTGGCCTGGGCTTCGGAGGCGAGGATCTCGACCCGTACCCAGGTCTCGTAGCGCGACTGGTCCGCCCAGAGGGTGGCCATCTCGGGCAGGGTGTAGCGGGGAATCATCGATGCTCTGCTTTCGTCGGAGGGGGACGGCGCGCGGTCAGAAGTTCTCGAAGTACTCGCGCTGTTCCCATTCCGTGGTGGCCGTGCCGGTGGGCAGGGCTTCGGCGGCCCAGGCCTCGTACCGGGCGGCCTCGCTCTCCTTGAGCTTGATCAGACAGGCGGCGAGCGGCTTGCCGAGCAGGTCGGCGGCGGGGCCGGAGCGGAACGCCTCCAGGGCCTCGGGCAGGGACTGCGGCAGGGTCTCGGCGCGGGCGTCGGGGGCGGAGCCGACGCGGACGGGCTCGGTGGTGCCGGGGAATCCGGTGAGCCCTTCGAGGCCGGCGTGCAGCTGGGCGGCGATGTTGAGGTAGGGGTTGGCGCAGGGCTCGCCGACCCGGTTCTCGATGTGGGTGGAGCTGCCGCCGCCGACGACGCGGATCATCGCGCCGCGGTCCTCGAAGCTCCAGCCGATGCGGGTCGGGGAGAGCGAGTGCTCGGCGCCCAGGCGGCGGTAGCCGTTGACGGTGGGGACCGAGAGCAGGCAGTAGGCGCGGGCGCGGTCCATCAGGCCTTCGGCGTACGACTTGCCCTCGGTGGAGATGCCGGCCGCGATGCCGTCGGCGGCGAAGATGTTGCGGCCCGTGGTGTTGTCGATGACGGACTGGTTCAGGTGCCAGCCGCTCGGGTCGAAGCTGGCGACGCGGGGCAGCGACATGAACGAGGCGTGGTAGCCGCGGCGCGCGCAGGACTGCTTGACGTAGGTGCGGAAGAAAAGCATCGCGTCGGCGGTGTCGAGCGCGGTCATGGGGCTGAAGGTCGTCTCGATCTGGCCGGGGCCCGATTCGTGCTCCATCGAGCGCAGCGGCAGGCCGAGGGCGACCAGGTCTATGGCGATGGGGTTGGTGATCGCGGCCACGGAGGCGTACGCGGTGTCGCCGTTGAACTGGTAGCCGGAGTCGACGGCTTCCACGGCGGGGGCCGGGCCCTGCAGGCCGAAGCCGTTGCCGACGTTGCCGGCCGTGGTGTCGAGGCGGCGGGTGAGGTACCACTCCGCTTCGAGGCCGACGATGGGGGTGAGGTCGCGCTCGGTGTACCGGGCGGCGATCTTCTTCAGGACGTGCCGGGTGGACAGCGGGTGGGGGGTGCCGTCGCGCAGGTACTCGTCGCCCAGGATCCAGGCGGTGCGCGGCCCGTCGCCGGGCAGGACCTGGAAGGTGAGCGGGTCGGGGACGAGGACGAAGTTGCCCGCGCCGGTGATCTCGGAGACGCCGATGCCCGGATCGCCGGACTGGAAGTCGACGGCGACGGCGTGGCCGGTGTCGAAGATGAACGGGCCGGGGCTGAAGTCCATGCCGTTGCGCAGGACGCCCTGGAAGGCCTGGGAGGTCAGCGTCTTGGAGCGGGCGAGCCCGTGGGGGTCGCAGAAGGCGACGCGTACGAGGTCGATGTCGTGCAGGCCGGCTTCGATCTGCTCGGCGGCGGCGGTCTGCTCGTCGTTCCAGAGGCCGAATTCGGCGACGAACGACGAGCGGCCGACGCCGCCTTCCCCGTACGGGCGAGACCACGAGCGTGCATACATGGGCTACCGCACTCCTTCTATGACACACGATCCGGTATATCGGGCAAGGGCCCGAGCTCGGCCTCGATCCGCAGCGCGGTGGAGAGCACGAGGTCGTCGGCGCCCACGGGCCCGACGAGCTGCAGGCCCACCGGGAGCCCGGCACGGGTGAGTCCGGCCGGCAGGGAGACCGCCGGCTGACCGGTCATATTGAAGGGGTACGAAGCTGGGGCCCAGTCGAGCCACAGTAGATCCCTGGGATCGGCTGCCCAGGAAGGTCCGATGGCGTCGGCGGAGAACGGTTCGATGGGGACGGTGGCCATGACGAGCAGGTCGAAGCGGTCCATCACCGAGCGCAGGGTGGAGCGCAGTTCGTGGCGCACTCCTTCGGCGCGCATCACGGCGGCGCCGCTGAGGGTGCGGCCGTAGCGGACGATCTCGAGCCGGCCCTGGTCGACCCACTCGTCGTTCTCGGGGTCGGTGCCGGCGGCCTCGGTGGCCGCGACGATGTCGACGAGGGCGGGGTAGAGGCCGCCGCAGCGGACCTCGACGCGCTGGACGTGGTGTCCCTGCGCGGTGAGCACCGGCCAGGCCTGTTCGGTGATGCGGCGGATCTCTTCGGTGGTGCCGGGGTATTCGACCCAGCCGATGCGCAGGGACCGGCCTTCGCGCCGGGCGTCGAGGGAGCCGAGGCCGGAGTCGGGGTCAAGCCGGTCGGGTCCGGCGAGTACGGCGGCCAGTTCGATGACGTCGGGGACGTTCTTGGCGATGGGCCCGAGGTGGGCGAGGCGTTCGGCGCCGGAGGGCACGTAGGGGACCCGGCCGAAGGAGGGCTTGTAGCCGACGGTGCCGCAGAAGGCGGACGGGATCCGGATCGATCCGGCGCCGTCGGTGCCGAGGGCGCCGGCGCACATGCCGGCCGCGACGGCGGCGGCGGCTCCTCCGCTGGAGCCGCCGGCGGTGAGGCCGAGGTCGCGGGGGTTGCGGGTGGGCGGGGCGACCCGGCAGACGGTGCTGGCGCTCCAGCCGTACTCGGACGTGGTGGTCTTGCCGACGATGATGGCGCCGGCGGCGCGCAGCCGGGCCACGGCCGGGGTGTCGGCCTGGGCGCGGCCGTTGGGCAGCAGGGATCCGCGGGTGGTGGGCAGGTCGGAGGTCTGGATGAGGTCCTTGACGGACACGGTCACCCCCAGCAGGGGGCGGTCCTGCCAGGCCGCCGTGCCGAGCTCGCGGATGCGGGCGTCGGCTGCCTCGGCGGCCTGGAGGGCCTCTTCACCGGCGACGGAGACGTAGGCTCCGAGCTCGCCGTCGTGCTTGTGGATCCGGCTCAGGACCGATTGGACGTGCTCGAGGACGGAGACGTCTCGCAGGCGGAGGATCTCCTTGGTTTCGCCAACGCCGATAGAGGTCAACGGATCTCCTAGAGGGAACGGCCGATGGGTTGAGCCGGGGCCGGGCCGGGGCAGGGTGCCGGGCGGGGCCCGGCTGAGCTCAGGCCACCTGGTCCGAGGTGTCGGACTCTTCGGATGCGTCGGGGGCGGCCGCCATGACGGTGTCCCAGTGCCACTGGGAGTCGAAGGAGGTGACCTCGATGTCGGCGCCGGCGGCGGCGAGGCCCGCGGCGAGGCTGGACGCCTTGGCGATGAACTCCGAGGTGCGGTGGGCGGCGAGCATGTCCTGGGTGCTGAAGGGCGCGCCCTCGCAGCGCAGCAGCCGAAGGTCCATGAACCCGTTGAACTTGCGGTCCAGCACCTCCACCGCGTGCGGGCTGCGGACCGTGAAGCGGACCATGTTGTTGACGTGGCCGTGGTGGTGCTGGTCGGAGTAGAACGCGATGTCGGGGATGGTGGGCGGGACGAAGTGGTCGCGCGCCTCGATCTCGGACGTCTTGGGGAGGTTGCCGGCGATGAAGTGCCAGGAGTTGTACTGCATCCGCGAGGACATGGCCCAGGCGGTGTCGGCGAGGCGGGCGCTGGAGTCCGCGAAGTAGGTACGGGCCTCGGCGCGCGGGACGACGCAGCAGAAGAACTCGGTGATGCCCCAGTCGACGATCTCGGCCCAGCTCTCGCCGCGCAGCGCCTCGATGAGGCGGGGCAGCGAGCGCAGGCCGCGGCTCATGGAGAAGTCGGCGTCGAAGGCGTCGGTGGCGGCGGCGACGGCCTCGTAGACGAGGGATTCCAGTCCGGTGCCGAACTGGCCGTGGGGCTCGGCGAGCCACTGCGGGGCTGCGGCGAGGGCGTCGCCGAGCTCGTCGAGGTCGGCGCCGGCCAGCGGCAGGCGGGCGGTGAGGCGGGCGGTGACGGCGGCCTCGCGGGCGCGGGCCTCGTCCCCGTAGGGCTCGGCGACCCGCTCGATCTTGTGGACGAGCGCGCCGTGGATCTCGCGGTAGAGCTGGGCGTCGGCCAGGACGCCCTTGCGGCGCTCGAACAGGGCGCGGGCCAGGGTGTCGAGGTCCGCGACGCTGGCCGTGGCGGGGCGCGCGACCTCTTCGCCGCCGGGTACGTCGTTGTAGTGGCGGCGGTTCTGCTCCAGCTGGTACGCGACGTGCTCCAAGGACAGCTGCGTGCCGTTGGCCTCCTCGATGCGCGCGTATCCGGCGGAGCGGATGAGGAGGGTGAGGCAGGTGACCATCACGGCGTCGCTGTCGGGCCACAGTTCCAGCGGCAGGCCCTGCAGGGCGCTCAGGAAGCAGTCGGGGTGGCCGGGCCACAGCGTCTTGCCGGTGACGGTGTTGCCATCGCGGAAGTTCGTGTACTGGCGGTCCTCCTGGTAGAGCATGAAGGGGGCGGTGCGCTGGGCGGCCTCCTTCAGGGCCTCCAGGGCCTCGTCGCGGCCCTGCGGGCCCAGGGACCGCAGCCAGTCGCGGCAGTCGGCGACCGACTGGGCGAAGCGGTCGGCGGCGCGGCTGATCTCGGCGTGGTAGTCGGCGACGGCGCGGGCCGACCACGGTACGCGCAGGACGCCGGCGACGAGCTTGGCGGTGACCGACAACGGGGACTGGCCGGGGACGCGGACCACGATGCGGCCGCTTGTGGTCAGTCCTATCTCGCCGAGGAACACCGGCTCGCCGGCGGCGGCTTCCGGGGCGCCCTGGTACTCGTACGGGTCGTCCTCGCGCCAGGTCACCGCGCACAGCACCTTGAGCGCGACCTCGTCGGCGGTGCGCAGGGCGCGCAGTTGGACGTCGGCGGGGACGAAGCCGTCGAGGGAGGCGAGGATGCCGACGGCGGTGGTGAGGTCGGGTGCCTCGGCGGCCTGCTGCCAGACCCGCTGGAGGAGTCCGGGGAAGCCCGCGTCCGGCTCGCCGACGCGGTCCGGCTTGACGGTGCCGCCGGCGGGCAGGCCGAGGCGGCTGGGGCGGCGGCTCTGCCGCTTCTTGGCGTTGAGGGCCCGGCGGGAGGTGCCGGAGCGGTCGGGGAGCGCGCTCACGCGGTGCCTCCGGCGGTCAGCTCGATGTGGTTCCACATCGACTCGTCGGTCGGGGTCCAGTCCTCGTCCACGTAGATGCAGTCGACGGGGCACTCGAGGACGCATACGGGGCAGCCGGAGCACAGTTCGGGGATGATCACGACGTCGATGCCGCGGTCGAAGATCGCCCCGAACTCGGCGGGGCAGGCGCGCAGGCAGGTGTCGCAGGTGATGCATTCGGACTTCTCGATGCGGCGCGGCGGCTTCTTCCATTCGCTGCGCGATCTCGAGGCGATCCGCTCCGCCCGCCCGGACGCCTCCGTCGGGGTGTCGCTTACCTTGAGCATGAGGTGCTCTCCTTCTGGCCTCTTCGCAAGTACCCGCGTATGAGCGTGTGGTGCAGTGCCGATCCTGCAGGAGGGGGATTCACCTTCCGCTCCGAAGGGGCTCCACAACCCGCCTACATTGCAGCGGGGTGCGGTGCACCGGTAGTCGAGGCGCCCAGGATGGGCGGTCGCATTCCACTTGAGGCGCGATGGGGCTATTGGGTTTACGGGGTTTGTTTCGCTGTCGGCTGCCGTGGATCGGGTGACTTTCCGTACTCGGGGCGGGCACCATGTCTGGACCTGGGAGGGCTGTTTCCGCGCCCCAATTCCCGACTCGCCCGGCTTCTTGCCCGGTTTTCGGAAGAAGCCGATGAGCAGAAGGACGACTTGCGATGAATCGACCAGTAGTGGCGTTGACCGCCGCATCGGCTTCGATCCAATGGAGCATCTGGGGTGAGGTGGAGTCCTGCCTGCTTCCCGTGACGTACCAGGAGAAGGTGGTGAGGGCGGGCGGCGCCCCGCTGCTCCTGCCGCCGATCGCTGACGCCGTCCGCCCGATCATGGAGCGGGTGGACGCGCTGCTGATGACCGGCGGAGAGGACGTGGATCCCGCCCTGTACGGGGAGGAGCCGGGGAAGTTCACGCGCGCCCCGGACAAGGTGCGCGAGGCCGCCGAACTCGCCGCGCTGGCCGTGGCGGAGGAACGCGGTATACCGGTGCTGGGCATCTGCCGGGGCCTCCAGCTGATGTCCGTCGTGCGCGGCGGCACCCTGGACCAGCACCTGCCCGAGCACTCGCCGCGGGTGCCGGGGAAGTACGACGCGCGGTCCGTCCGTGTGGAGCCCGGCTCGGTGCTCGGCTCCACGCTGGGGGCGAGCGCCACCGTGTACTGCCACCACCACCAGGGCATCGACAAGCTCGGCAGCGGGCTGGTGGCGACCGCTTGGTCCGCGGACGGGGTGATCGAGGGGGCGGAGGCGGAGGATCCTGCGGCGCCGTTCCTCGTCGGGCTGCAGGCGCACGGGGAGTTGGGCGAGGACACCGTCCCGCTCTTCGAGGCCTTCATCGAGGCGGCGCGGAGGGGCCCGCGGCGCGGGGGCGCTCCGCGGGGTTAGGCAGCGGGGTTCGGCGGGGCCGGCGGCGGGGCCGGCTGAGGGGCCGTGCGGCGCGCGGGGCCGGCGTTGGGGGCCGGCCGGGAGCGGCGTACGGACACGGCTTACGGACACGGCTTACGGACAGGGTGTCCGGCACGGCACACGGGGATGCGGGTGAGGTAACGGAACGGGCGACGGCCCGGTCATCGCGGTGGTGCGCGGTGGCCGGGCCGTCGGTGTGTGGCGTTACGGGCGGACGCGCAGCAGCTTGCTGTCGGCGTTGTTGCCGGCGACCACGTAGATCTGGCCCTGCGGGCCGACGTCGATGCCGGTCGGCTGGCTGAGCTGGCCGGCGGTCGGGACCTCGGTTATCTGCTTGGTGGAGAGGTTGACCTTGGACAGGCGGCCGGGCAGCGGCGGGCCCTGGACGAAGCCGTCCGTGAAGGACAGCGCGTACAGGTTGCCCTTGCCGTCCAGGGCGATGTCGACCAGCGTGTTCAGGCCGGTGACGAGGACCTCGGGCTGGCCGCCCGGCGCGATCTTCCAGATCTTGGCGTTGCCCGGGCGGGCGCCGCCGAAGTCGGAGACGTAGAGCGTGCCGTCAAAGGCCCGGACGAGGCCGGTGGGCACGGCCTCGGCCGGGCCGGTGGAGGTGTCGTTCTTGGGGAAGACGACCTTGGTGGTGGTGTTCCCGCCGCAGTCGGCGGCGACGAGGGTGTTGGCGCCCGAGTCGGTCGCCAGGTAGCCGTGGCCGTTGCTGACGAAGCGCCACGGGTTGGCGTGCACCTCGCCCTGGTCCGGGTTCAGCCGGGTCTCGTGGTCGGCCAGGTCGGCGAGGACCTTTCCGTCCCGGGTGCGGAAGAGGGTGCCCAGCGTGGCCCCGGCCGGGCCGAGCGCCGTACGGGTCTCGGTGGTGCCGCCCAGGCTGCTGAGGACCAGGTAGCCGCCGTCGGGGGCGGGTGCGACGGCGGTGGGGCCGCCGACCTCCTGGGCGCCGCCGGTGGCCGCCGAGCCGACGCCGGAGGAGGCCAGGCCGGTGACGACGCGGCCCTTGTGGCTGCCGTTGACCTGGTAGATGGCGCCGGTCGGGCCGGCGCAGTGGGTTTCCGCGGCGCAGTCCGTCTTGCCCTCGCCGGCTTCGGCGACCAGGATCCGGCCGTCCCGCAGCGCGGTGACGTCGCGGCCGTTGACCAGCCCGCTCGCGAGGACCTCGAGGGTGGCGGTGCCCTTGGCCTGGGCGGGGGTCGCGACGAGCGTGGCCGTGACGCCGGCCAGGGCCGCAGCGGTCAGGAGGGCGGTCCTCCAAGACCTGACTGAAGTCGACATGTCTCTCCTAGGTCGTGGGCGCCCCCGTCAAAGGAGCGATTCGAAATCCCGTGCCACGATAGGCAGTCGGGTTGGCCGGAATAACCCCTTGCCGGCTATGGGTGTACCGGGCTCCACCGGGCCTCCGGGGGGATTGCACCCAGAATCCACGAGAACTCGGGTTCCGGTGGCCCGACGGGAATCCCGGGGCCGGTTTCGGGTGTTTTCGCGAATTCCATTCCCGTCCGTTTCCCGAAGTGTTCGCGAGGAGTGCTCGAGTTTCTCCCGCACATGCGCGAGGGCCCTGCCGGGAGAATTCGGCAG
>NZ_JBHWVM010000136.1:0-15219 GCF_042736805.1 Streptomyces sp. NPDC060031 | reverse complement strand
CAGAATCCAGCTCCGACCCCACCTCATCGACGGCTGCCTCGCCGCCACCGGTCTGGCTATCAACCCACCGACCCCACCCTGAAATCCTGAGTAACTGGCAGCCAATGGGGGCCGGTGGATCGGAGGGCTCGATCGGAGGGGCTGCGGTCAATGGGAGTGGCCGTGGGCGTCTGCCCTCGGCGTCCTCCAGTCGATGCCGTGTCGACGGGCCGCCGCGAGCGCTGTCGTCACGCCGTCCGAGTAGGGCTCGCCGTGACCGGGCAGCAGTGTCGTGGCAGTGATTGCGGCCAGGGACGTCAGGCTGTCCAATGCCTGTGCGGGGTCGTCGTTGAGGGTGCCCGGCATGATCCCGACGGCGCGGCGGCCGGTGACGACGTCGAGGGTCACCAGCGCGTCTCCCGTGATCAGAACATCGCGGTCGGCGAGCAGCAAGCAGCTGCTGCCCGGGCTGTGGCCGGGCGTGTGGATCACCCGAGGCGATCCCGGTATGTCCAGGCGCTGCCCGTCGGTGTAGGACTCGGCATGCAGGATCGGTGGCACGGCGAACAGACCCGCGCGCGCCCAGCGCACGGTGAGGGCAAAGACGTGAGGTTTCCACACGTTTTGCCGAATGCGCCGGGGCGGCATGTGCAGTCCGGCGCCTTTGGCCTGAGCCTCGTCGTCGGGGTGTACGTGCACCGGCCGGCCGGTGGCGTCGGAAAGCCGACGGATGATGCCCAGGTGATCGGCGTGTCCGTGGGTGAGCACGATTGCCCGGACCGCGTCCAGACCTTGCCCCCGTTCCTTCAGCCAGTCCATCAGTGCGGGCCAGTGACCGGGCATGCCGCCGTCCACGACGGTCAGGGCACCCTCCTGCTCGACGACGTACCAGTTGACATGGCCGTCTCCGAAACGGAACACCCCACGGGCAACCTCGATACCGACCTGACGAAGTCTCTGCATCTCGAAGCGCCTCTCCCCCAACAACTTCCACTATGGAAGCTACTGGGGATACTACCCATTCACTTCCATCATGGAAGCCGCTAGGCTGACGACATGCGTTCGTCCCTCGCCCTCGACAACTGCCCCGCCGCCCGAGCCCTGGACGTGGTCGGCGAACGATGGGCGCTCCTGGTGGTGCGTGAAGCCCTCGGCGGAGCCCGCCGGTTCGACGAATTCCGCGATCGGTTGCAGATGAGCGAGAACACGCTTGCCCGACGGCTGGCGGAGTTGACCGCCGCGGGCGTCCTTGGGCGCACGCAGTACAGCCTCAAACCCGCCCGCTTCGAGTACCTCCTCACCGACAGGGGGCGCGCCTTGGTGCCGGTGCTCGTAGCCTTGGCCGCCTGGGGAAACGAGTGGACTGATCCCGATCCCGATCTGCCGGGGCCGCCCGCGCGACCGGGCTGGCTCGACGACCGTGTCTCGGGCGCCGCCGAGCGGAGGAAATGATCGTCCGCGTCGAGCCGCGGGCATCCGATGTCATTGGCCGGGACGACACCGCGCCCGGCCGCGAACCTGCCTCCGCGGCGGAGGCAGCACGCAGCTGAGGGCTGTCCCGTAAATGATCACGCAGTGAGCAGCGGGTGAAAGGCTGGCTGAGCGCCATCCGGGCTGAGCAGGCGGGGACGGCCTCCCGCCCATCGAGGGTCCGGGCAGGCCGGACCGATCTCGTTGAACCGGTGGATCACGCCGCGGACGGTGTCCTCGTCGGCCTGGACCAGCTGGACGATCACTGGGACGCGTTCCCGCCGGCCGAAGCCGGCGGCACCATCGCGCGCCGGTAGCGTCAGCGAACTCGTGTTGCCCCGGGGCACGATCCGCTGCAGCCGCTGCCCCCTGATCGGTCAGTCTGCGCACACGGACAGGCTCGGCCACCGCACCTCCAGCGGTCGGATTGGGCGTCACTGCACATCCGACCGTCACGACCGGCAACCCGGCGAACGTTCCCCGCCGACCGACGATGTTGGATAGCGGCATGGTGAGACGCAAGAAGGAGAAGAAGCGGCTCGCCTTCGGCATTCCGAAGGGGATCGTCCTGTTGGCGACGCCGGAGGGCTGGCGCACCAGCGTCCTCACGGTTGAACGACAAGCCGACTGCACTGCCCCCGGAACGGTCCCTCGGCCCGCTGTCGTGGTCGCTGCGCTGTGATGACTTGACCTCCACTGCACTTGGGGTTTGAGACTCATGGCACGGCCGCCGGGAAGTCCGATGGCCCGAGTGGAGGGGTGAGTGCCATGCGTGCGACACAGGCGATCGAGTTCGGCGGCCCGGAAGTACTGGTTTCGACAGAGGTGCCCGAGCCGGTGGCGGGGCCGGGTCAGGTGCTGGTCGCCGTAGCTGCCGTGGACACGATCTTCGTGGAGACCCAGGTGCGCGGCGGCTGGGGACGGCAGTTCTTCCCGGTCACTCCGCCGTACGTGCCGGGCGGGGGTATTGCCGGTATTGTCCGCGCGACCGGCGAGGGCGTGGACCCGGCGTGGACCGGCCGCCGTGTCGTCGCCTCCATCGGCTTCACCGGCGGCTACGCAGAGCTGGCCGTAGCCTCGGCCGAGGCGCTGGCCGTCGTGCCCGACGAGGTCTCCTTCACGGACGCTGCGGCCCTGGTGCACGATGGTGTGACGGCTGCCAAGCTGCTGGCCACCACGGACGTCCGGCCCGGTGAGCAGGTGTTGATCGTAGGCGCGTCCGGCGGCATGGGAACCGTACTCGTCCAGCTGGTGAAGGCTGCGGGCGCAAGGGTCGTCGGCGTGGCGCGCGGCGACCAGAAGACCGCCCTGGTGCGGGGGCTGGGTGCGGATGCCGTCATCGACGCGGCCGGTCCCGACTGGGTGGCTCAGGCCCGCGAGGCACTCGGCGGCGCGGGCGCGGATGTCGTTCTGGACGGAGTGGGCGGCGAGGTCGGCCTGGCCGCGTTCGCCCTGGTCGCGAACAGCGGCCGGTTCTCGGCCCACGGCGCTCCGACGGGTGGCTTCGCCCCGGTGGACCCGGCAGATGCTGCGGCCCGTGGTGTCCGCCTGCTCGGTATCGCAGACGTCCAGCTGGCGCCCCACGAACGCGCCGAGCTCGCGACGCAGGCCCTCCACGCGGTAGCGAAGGGCGACCTGCGCCCGGTGATCGGCGCCACCTTCCCCCTGGCGCGCGCGGCATCGGCGCACGAGGCGATCGAGTCCCGGGAGCTCGTCGGCAAGACGGTGATCACCGTCTGACGGGGGCGGGCAGACTCTGCCAGTCGCTCTCGGAAGCACAGGACGCACCGCCGGCCGACGTGACATGAAGGGGGGGGGGAGAAGCGGGCCCCAGCCAGGCCCATCGCCTCGGTCAGCCCGCCGGAACGTTCGGCCAGTGCCCTCCGTGTACCTCCTGACCTGCCGCGCCTTCGCACTGTGGTCACCTGGTGCGGTCCAAGCTCAGCCGAGCCCAACGGGCCCTGACCGCGGAAACCCACCGGTCACATCCGGTAGGTCACCGGCCCTCAGGGGGCGGCGAGGGAGGTCGGTTGAGGTCGCGCCAGGATCGTGGGGAGAGACCGTACGCCTGCTTGAACACCTTGCTGAAGTGAGTCGCGTCCACGAAGCCCCAGCTGTGCCCGATTGCAGCGATCGTCCGGTATTGGGCGTTCTGATCAGCGAGGGAGGCGATCCGTGCGGCCGACAGGTCGCGATCACGCAGGTGCGCCCGCAGGTGGCCGGCCCGCGTACACGGGCCGGCCACGCCAACCGTCGAGACCAAACCCCGACGAACTGGTTGAACGGCAAGCCGAAGGCGTGTGCGCCGTGTGGGCGCTCTCGGGATCAGGCGGTGCCCAGGGGGCGCTGGGAGTCGCGGCGGCCGACGAGGAACCAGAGCAGGCTCCCGAGGAAGGGAGCCACGAAGGCGAAAACGATCCAGCCCAGCTTCATCCCTCCGGTGAGGCCAGACCTGGCGATGCTGACCAGAGCCGCGACGAAGAACGCCACGTAGGCGATGCCAGCGGCCGCGACCACACCCACGAGGGCGATGCTGATCGCGCCCTCGCTCGTAGCGGCAAGTGTCATCTCGTGTGCAAGCTGCGGGTTCATCGTACTTTCCTCGTGGTGGGGATTCTGGGAGTTCGCCGGTCGGGCAACCTCCATTGAAGCCATTCTGCCTGCCCCAGGATGCTTGCTATGTCATACTTTGCTCCCGATTCGATCATCCGGAAGTCGGACAGCCGTCCGAGACGAGTCATGACGCCGGGGTGGGGTCGACAGTGGAGCCGCTGGCCGAGGTGTTTGCGATGGAGTGGCGTGAGCCGCGGTTGGGCTGGGACGCGGTGCCTGTCTGGGAGGGGGCCCGCGGGGTGGTCCTGCCCGAGCCGGAGAGCGTCTACCGGCATGCATCGGTGGTTCTCGATGCCAGTGACGGCCCGGTCCGCTGACTGTTGGTTGTCAGCGGGCCTCAGCGCGGTCAGATCTGGCTCCTCTCGCAGGTTGGCGCGCTGCCGTTCCCCGGACCAGCTGGAGCCGGACAAGACGGGGCGACGTTCTTGGACTGGGCCAGGCGATGGCATGACGTCCCCGATGCCCGGGACATGCAGTCGCAGCGAGCAGATCTCTGTGACCTTTTCGGCCTCTGCCGACTGCACTGCGCGGTGCCTCGAGCCGCGCTGGTGAACGCTTCGGCGAGCTCGCGGTGCGGCTTCCCTCCGCGGCGCCACCCCTCTTCAGGTGGGCGGCATCTACGTCCGGGCCGTCCTGGGCCGCTTTCCGTACGAGCCGGATGAGCGGTGCAGCGCACCGGTCTGGGTCACCAGCACCGTCACCTGCCGACCGGTCTCGCCATTCCCCAGCATCGCCATTCCCCAGCATCGCCGGTGCCCGGCGAGAAGCACAGTATCGACCAGCAGGCCGGCTGGGGCGCCGCCTGGATGGCCGGGCCCGTGAGGCACGTTCGGCGGGTGCCAGGCGCGGGCAACATCGAGCGGGGGTGGACCCCAGCCCGGCGCGGTGGAGCTCGGCGACCCGGTGACGCAGATGCCGTCCCAAGCCGACCGCGGCCCTGGCCGGATCGGCGGCGGCGTCTCGGACCACCAGCTCGATCGGCCGTCCGTCGATTCCGTCGGCGTCATTGACTCCACTGACGGCCAGTTCGAGTCCCACGAGCAAATTCGGGCCAGCCTCGGCCCAACCTGGTCTCACCAGTGGCACGAAGGCGTCGAGCCGCTTGCCGTGCCCTGACCTCGAGATCATAACCCCGCGATCCCATCGAGATCAACCATAGTTGATTGTAAATCAACTTCTATCTCAATTGTCTGACTTGACCCGTCGGCCCCTTCCTGCTGGAGGACGCTCCAGCGCGTGTGATGCGGAATTAGCGATTCCAGGCGCATGGATCCGCACACTTCAGCGCACGTGTGCGTGCTCACAGGGGCAGCGAGTTGACGAACCGACAGGCGAGCGGGATATGTTGCGGCAGGTATTCACGTCTTCAATTGCCGATGCGCGGAAGGTTGAATCGCTCTCCTGATGGCCTGTGCCGCGCCGCCCCTCGGGCAGTGATGCGGCAGCCGAGGCTCCATCAGGAAGGGCCGCCACGAACCAGGATCGTGGTGCCGGCGCCAAGCGGCTCGTGGGACCCGCGCCCGGATTCAAAACCTTTGCGTACCGAAAGGATCACCATGTCAGCAAACGGTTCACGCACTGCGTGGGCTGCCACCCTGCTCGCCACCGCGGTGGCAGGTGGATTCCTCACCGCCGCCCCCGCCGCGGCCCTCAACGGCAGCGGCGTGACGAGCGGAAGCTATGCCTTCGCCGCGAACCTCAACATCGGCGAGAAGTCCGCCTGCTCGGGCGCTCTGGTCGACGCCCAGTGGGTGATCACCGCGGCGTCCTGCTTCCGTGACGGCACGACGCCGCTCGCCGCCGGAAAGCCGGCCGTGAAGACGACCGTCACCGTCGGGCGCACCGACCTCACGCAGCCCACTGGCACCGTGGTCGAAGCGGTGGAGCTCGTGCCGCACGCCGACCGCGACCTGGTGATGGTCAAGCTCGCCTGGCGGGTCGTCGGGGTCGAGCCGGTCAAGGTCGCCTCCACGGCCCCGGCGGTCGGCGAGCAGCTGACCTCGCTCGGGTTCGGGCGGACGAAGACGGAATGGGTGCCTCAGAAGCTGCACTCGGGCGTCTTCGCCGTGACCTCCCTCGACGGTGGCGCGCTCGGTCTGGACGGTGTCGACGGCGCGACGATCTGCAAGGGCGACGCGGGCGGTCCGGCCGTACGCCAGAAGGACGGCGCCGTGGAGCTGGCGGCCGTCAACTCCCGCTCCTGGCAGGGCGGCTGCCTCGGCACCGACCCGGCGGAAACCCGTACCGGCGCCATGGACGTCCGCATGGACGACGTGGCCGGCTGGGTCGACCAGGTCCGCAAGACCACCCCCGAGGTGCGCCTGCAGAGCCTGGTCCCCCAGGTCACCAACGTGATGGCGACGGGCGACTTCAACCGTGACGGCCGCACCGACATCGCCGCCGTCACCACCGACGGTAACCTGCACACCTTCGCCGGCCGGTCCGACGGCACCTTCGAATACGGTCGCCTCATGTGGAAGGCGGACGGCACCTGGAGCCCCGCCACCAAGATGATCGGCGGTGACTTCAACGGTGACGGCATCACCGACATCGCCTCCGTGTGGAGCAACGGCGCGCTGCGCCTGTACACCGGTCAGTCCGACGGCACCCTGGCCGCGGGCAAGTCGATGTGGGCCGACGAGAAGACCAACTGGAACGGCATGCTCCAGCTGGCCCGGTTCAAGGCGGACGGCTCCGGCCGCGACGGACTGCTCGCCGTCTGGGGAGCGGGTCCCAAGGGTGCCCTGCACGCCTACACCACCGGCGTCGACGGACTCCTGAACGGCCAGAGCCGGAACATGTGGCGCGACGCCTCGTGGCAGGGCATGCAGCAGGTGGCCACCGGGGACTTCAACGGCGACGGCCGTGACGACGTCGTGGGAATCGCCGGCGACGGGGCCCTGCGGCGCTACAGCGGCAACGCCGCGGCCGGTCTCGACGACGGCGTCGCGATGTGGCACGACACGACCTGGAACGGCATGTCCGTCCTGCTGTCCGGCGACTTCAACGGCGACGGCAAGACCGACCTCGGCGGCCTGTGGAGCAACCAGCAGCGCTTCAACTTCTACAAGGGCGACGGCAAGGGCGTCATCGCCGGGGGCGTCAACGCCTGGCCGTCCCCCGTCCCGGTGCCGGCGGCCGGTCTCCTGCGCAACGCCAACAGCGGCAAGTGCCTCGAGATCGTGAACTCCAGCAAGGACAACGGCGGCGTCGCCCAGCAGTGGACCTGCGGCGGCCAGCCCGGCGCCAACTGGCAGTTCCGGGCCACCACCACGGCGGGCGTCTACGAGATCGTCAACGCCAACAGCGGCAAGTGCCTCGAGATCGAGAACTCGAGCAAGGTCAACGGGGCCCGCGCCCAGCAGTGGACCTGCGCGGGCATCCCGACCCAGCGCTGGACCATCTCGCAGGCCGGCAGCACCGTCGGCCTGAACATCACGAACGTCAACAGCGGCAAGACGCTCGAGATCAGCAACTCCAGCAAGGACAACGGCGGCGCGGCCCAGCAGTGGGGCCACTCCGCGGACCCGTCCTTTGCGCCTCAGACCTGGAACATGTAACCGGTTCTGACAAGCCCGGCACCTTCCTGTAACGGCCGCGCTCACATCGGTGAGTGCGGCCGTCCGGGTCGGCGGCCCCAGAATGCCGCAGCCTGTGCAGGGTTCCGTTCGGCAAGGGGTGAGGCACGGCGCGTACGGGTACGGGTGGGTCGGCCGTGCCAGGAGGAGTGAGGACGCGTGTGGGCCGCCACCCGGCGAGGGTGGCGGCCCACACGCCGGATGTCGTTCCTGTGGGTACGGCTGCGCGGCCTTGGCAGATCTGCCGCGGTGTGACTCCCGGGCCCCGCCATGCGCCGGTGCCGGATGTGCACAGCTGCCTCCCGCACCGACCCTTCCCCGCACGGCAGGAACGCAGCAGCAGTGGCGCGCCGCCGGGTGGCCGGCCCTCGGGGCGCCGGGACCGCCCCGCAAGCACCCTGAGGCGCTGCCAGCGGGCACAAGTCGCTGTCTGCTAGGGGCGGTCCGGTGATCGCCGAGGGCCTCCTCCGCCGGGTCGTCGAGGCGGCCCGCACTACTCACAGTCGTAGAACGCACCCTTGTTCCTGATGAGCAGGGGCTTGGAGTACCACGCCGGATTCTCCTTCCGCCCCGGACGCGCGGCAACCTTTTCGCCTGCGGTGGCAACTGGCGGGTGTACACCCACCATCCACCCACCAGGACAGTGAGCAATGCGAACCATTCAGCACAAGGCACGGCACCGCAGGCGCAGGCTCGGCCTGACAGTGGGCATCCCGTTGGCAACGGCCACCGCAGTGGGCGCGTCGTACGGCGGGGCCTTCGGGGTGTTCGGTGAGGACGCCCGGCCGAAGGCCGAGGCGGCCACCGCCGCTCCGGCCTGGGCCAGGGAAGCCGCGGACGGTTTCGCCTCGGTCAACGCGCTGGGGCAGAACGGCACCTACGGCGGGCGGGAGGGCGCGATCGTCACCGTGAAGAACCTCGCCGACCTGGAGAAGTACGCGACCGACTCGAAGCCGTACGTCATCGTGGTGGCGGGGACGATCACCATGGCCCCCAAGGGCAAGGAGATCAAGGTCGCCTCGGACAAGACCATCGTGGGCTCGGGCACCTCGGGCCAGATCGTCGGCGGAGGGTTCTTCCTGGGACAGGGCGTACACAACGTGATCATCAGGAACCTGACGATCCGTGATTCGTACGCCGGCACGTGGAACGACAAGGACCACGACTGGGACGCCATCCAGATGGACGGCGCCCACCACGTGTGGATCGACCACAACAACCTGCGGAACATGGCCGACGGACTGATCGACAGCCGCAAGGACACCACGTACCTGACGGTGTCCTGGAACCAGCTGAAGAACGACAACAAGGCCTTCGGCATCGGCTGGACCGATCACGTCACCGCCGACATCACGATCCACCACAACTGGTTCCACGAGACCGAGCAGCGCAATCCGTCCACGGACAATGTGGCGCACGCGCACCTGTACAACAACTTCCTGCAGGACGACCCGGACTCGTCCATCACCTCCTCCTACGGCAACTACGCGCGTGGCGGGACCAAGATGGTGCTGGAGAACAGCTACTTCGAGGGGTTCAACAACCCTGTCACCAAGGACAGCACCGCGACCCTCGTGCAGCGCGGCAACGTCTTCGTCAACACCACCGGCCGCAACGAGAGCGGCGGCACGGCCTTCGACCCGAAGACGTACTACAGCTACACCCTCGACCCGACCGCCGATGTCCCCTCGAAGGTGAAGTCCGGCGCCGGCCCCCGCCCCGCCATCGGCACGGCGACCTCCGTCGCTCCCGCCACGACCACCTTCACCGTGGCCAAGGACGGTTCCGGCCGGTACAAGACCATCCAAGCCGCCGTCGACGCCGTACCCGCGAACAACACTTCACGGGTCGTCATCACCGTCAAGCCCGGCACCTACCGGGAAACGGTCAAGATCCCGTCGAACAAGCCGCACGTCACCCTGCAGGGGACCGGCGGCAGCCGCAAGGACACGGTCATCGTCTACGGCAACGCCTCCGGCACCCCCAAACCGGGCGGCTCGGGGACCTACGGCACCTCCGGCAGCGCAACCGTCGCGGTCGAGGCCGACGACTTCCAGGCCCGCAACCTCACCGTCTCCAACGACTTCGACGAGAAGGCCAACCCCGACGTGAGCGCACAGGCGGTCGCGCTGCGCACCGCCGCGGACAAGGTCCTCCTCGACAGTGTGATCATCACGGGCGACCAGGACACCCTGCAACTGGACAGTGCCACGCGTGCGAAGCCCGGCCGGGTCTACATGACGAACTCCTACGTCGTCGGTACCGTCGACTTCATCTTCGGCAGTGCCACCGCCGCGATCGACCGCTCGGTGATCACCCTCAAGAAGCGCTGGGACGGAACCTCGGGAGGCTGCGTCACAGCGCCCAGCACCCCCGCCGGCCGCAAGGGCTTCCTGATCGCCAACAGCACGTTCAACGGCGATGTGGCTCCCGGGAGTTTCGCCCTCGGCCGGCCGTGGCACGCGGGCGGCGACGCATCGCTCGACCCCCAGACCACCGTGCGCAACTCCACGCTCGGCAGCGGCATCGGCGCCGCCCCGTGGTCCGACATGGGCGGCTTCTCCTGGAAGGACGACCGCTTCGCGGAGTACGGGAACACCGGCCCGGGCGCCGGCACCCCGAGCGGCAACCGCCCGCAACTGCGCGACGACCAGGCCTCCGGCCAGGAGGTCGGCGACTGGCTGGGCGACTGGACGCCCGGCTCCTGAGGTCCGCCTTTGAGGGTGTGCGCCCAGGCTCAGGCCCTCCAGGATGTCCTCCCGCACCGCCTCCCAGCCCTTGCCGTCCAGCAAGCGGGCGCGCGGGTCGGACCAGCGGTGCTCGGTGGAGGGGTGGATCGGCCCTGGGCCGCGGCGGAGGGATCGTTGCGGCGGGACCGGGCCGGCGTGAGACGGGGGCGCGGCCGCCAGTCATCGAACGGGTCACCTCGCTTGTAGCCGCCTCCCAGCAGCTCTCCCGTGTGAAGTAGCGTTCCGGCGTCAGGAGCCGTCGGCGGCCTTGCGCAGCTCGTACAGTTTCCCGGAATCCGGGTGACCGATGTGCTGGTAGATGCCGGGCTTGCGGTCGGTGCCGCCGACGCTCCAGGCCGGCCAGGAACACCCCGGGACGTGGATGCGGACCTCCTGGGTCCACACGTTGCGCCCGGGCTCGTACGACCAGGTGCCCGGCCCCGTGCACTGGTGTGACGGGCCGCTGGGGTCGTCGTCGGGGTCGTGTACGCCGACGCCGGAGGCCGTGACCCGGCCGTCGGAGGTGAAGACCAGCGAGCCGCCCCGGTGGTCGACCCAGCTGCCGGCCATGGCCGTCGGACCGATCGCCGGCGGCTCGTACGCGGGCAGCAGGCCGGCGGTGAGCCCGAGTGCGCCGAGGAGGCCCGTTCCCGCCACCACCACCGTCCCCCACAGGGCCACTTGCCGGACCAGTCCCATGTGCCGGGGCCGGGCAACCAGGCCGCCCACCGAGAGCGCGGCGGTGGCCTCCGCCCAGAAGACGAGCACGGGCCGCGCCTCCACCCGGTTGTACGCCGCGAAGGCCCAGATCGGCGGTGCCACCAGGGCCGCCACCATGAGCGGCACCCACCACCACGCCTCGCGGCCGCCGATCCGGCGGCCGAGCAGGTCGGCCAGCGCCACCGCCGGCAGCACGAACACCAAGGACAGTACGACCGCTTCTGATGCACGGCCAACCCCCCTCGTGGCACGGCGAAATGAACGCGTCCGCCCGGCCGGCGGTGTGGATCCATTCTGCCAGCCGGGCTGAACGTGTTCAATTCATCAGGGGGCCGGATTGTTTCAGTGGTCGGCGGCAGATCGCGCCACGTCGATACCGTTGCGCGAGGCGTGGAGGGTGCCGAGGAGAGTGAGGGCCTGGGCGCTGGGGGTGGCGGGTTCGGCCTGGTAGACGACCAGTTGCCGGCCCGGGGCCCCGCGTACGTCGAAGGCCTGGTAGGCAAGGGTCAGGGGGCCGACGTCCGGGTGGAGGCAGTGTTTGACGTCCAAGGTCTTGCCCCGCACGGCATGGGTGTTCCACAGGCGGGTGAAGTCCGCGCTGTGCTCGGCCAGGTCACGGACGAGGCTCCGTAGGCGCGGGTTGTCAGGCTCGAGGCCGGCCGCCTGGCGCAGGTGGCCCACGACGGCTTGCGCCGTGTGGACCCACCGGGTGTGGAACCGCCGGCCCGCCGGGTCGAGGAAGACCATGCGGGCGAGGTTGTCCGCCGGCTCGAAGGGCGAGTACAGGGCTTCGGCGAGGGCGTTTGCCGCGAGGACGTCCAGGGCCCGGTTGATGACGAACGCCGGGGCGCCTGGGTAGCCGTCCAGCAGTTGGCGCAGGCCGAGACCGATCTGGTCCGGGGCGGTGGGCGTGCCCACAACGGCTGGCGCCGTCCCGGCAAGTTGGTGCAGGTGCGCGTACGCGTCGGGGTCCAGACGCAGGGCGCGGCCGAGGGAGTCGAGCACTTGGGCCGAGGGGCGGCGTTCGCGGCCCTGTTCCAGGCGCGTGTAGTAGTCCGCGTTCACACCGGCCAGGACCGCGACCTCTTCCCGGCGCAGTCCGGTGACCCTGCGCACGCCGTGGACGGGCATGCCGACGTCTTGGGGGCGTAGGCCCGCTCGGCGGGCGCGGAGGAATTCTCCCAGCTGGTTGTCGGGCATGCCGTCAGGCTAGGCGATGACGACGAGGTGCTGCCTGGGTGCGGTGTACCCAGGCAGCACCCGTCCTGGTCGGTGCGCCACGGCCTGCCCAGACTCGGTGGTGCGAGCGGGGACGAACTCTCCTGATCCCGCCGGCTTTTACCCCCTACTCCGCCGATAGGAAGAACAGCAATGACAGACGCAGCCAAGGTCGTGGCGATCACCGGAGCGAGCAGCGGCATCGGGAACGCGACCGCCCGCCGGCTCGCCGCCGACGGGCACCACGTGTTCCTCGGCGCGCGCCGCACCGACCGTCTCGACGCACTGACCCGCGAGATCACCGCCTCTGGCGGTACCGCGGCGTTCCGCCGGCTGGACGTCACGGACGCCGCCGACGTGAACGCCTTCGTGACCGCCGCCCGCGAGCGCTACGGACGGGTGGACGTGATGGTCAACAACGCGGGCGTGATGCCGCTCTCGCCGCTGGACGCACTGAGGGTCGACGAGTGGGACCGTACGATCGACGTGAACGTGCGGGGTGTCCTGCACGGGATCGCCGCCGCCCTGCCCTTGATGCGTGCCCAGGGCGGCGGGCACTTCGTGAACGTCGCCTCCGTGGGCGCGTACGAGGTCTCTCCGACGGCCGCCGTCTACTGCGCCAGCAAGTTCGCCGTCCGCGCGATCTCCGAGGGACTGCGCCAGGAGTCCCCGGACGGCAGCATCCGCGTCACGCTCGTCTCCCCCGGCGTGACCGAGTCCGAACTCGCCGACGGCATCAACGACCCCGCTGCCAGGGGAGCCATGAAGGCCTACCGTGCCGTGGCGCTGCCCGCCTCCGCCATCGCCGATGCCATCACGTACGCCATTTCCCAGCCGGCGCGGGTCGACGTCAACGAGATCGTGGTCCGGCCCGCCGCGAGTGCCCAATGACCCACCACCCTTTCGCGAAAGGTAATGACATGACCCATATGCCCTACACCACCGCCGTCGATGACGATCTGTCCCGCAGATTGGGGGTCTTGGAGGACAAGGAGGCGTTGCGCGCACTCATGATCCGTGGATGGCGGGCGCTGGACCGCAAGGACTGGCGAGCCTGGTCCGGCTGCTGGGCGCAGGACGCGGTGCTGGAGTTCGGGCCGTGGGGGACGATCCGCGGGAGGGAGGCGATCAGGGCCAGGGTGGAAGAGGCGGAAGCAACCTACCCGACCATGCAGCACCACATCCTCAACTCGCACTTCGAGGTGGCGGGCGACCGGGCCACCGGAATCGGCTACATGTGGTTCGTGACCGATCCCGCGCCCGGGACGGCCACCTCTCCCTACGCCCTGGGCGGGCCGTACGACTGGGAGTTCCGCCGGGAGGGCAGGGGCTGGGTCCTGGTCCGCCAAATTCTGGGCGTCTGGTGGACCGAGGGCGAGGACCCCTTGGGGTCCGTCTTCGGAGACCATTCGGGTGGTGGATCAGGGCGGGGGCACACACCGCGATGAACCCGACCGGGGAGTCGTGCCCCGACCGGGGAGTCGTGCAGCGCCGCGGCCCCGCCGCCCGCGCCGCCCGCCAGTCCCCCGCCACGCCGCCAACGACACCCGCTGCCGACCCGCAGCCGCTGTGACTGGCGGCGCACTTGGCCCCTCCGGGCCGGCCAAGTGGCCGCTCATGTTGCGGGCGGCCAGCTGAAGGCCACCGGGCAGTCGGCCCTCGGCGGCCACGGGATCGCCGGTCCGCAGGGAGAGCTCTGCCCAGCGCAGGCGGCGCCAGCGTGGTCCGGGATGCTCGCCCGTCAGCCCGAGGGCTAGGGTCTGCGCGTAGCCGGCCGTCAGCAGCCGACCGCTGCCCTGTGTGCCTGAGCCTTGGTGTGGGCGCGCCGCTGAGACTCGGTGCCGATCTCGATGATGTTCCGGTCGCAGTTCACCCGGTCCGCGATGGCCGCACACCCTCGGTGGTGCCCTTCGCAGCCTCGGTGGTGTACGGCCGTAGTGACCAGCGGAACGGCCAATGACGCCCAGCACTTGACCTTGAACAGCGGAGGACCCCGGCATGGTATCGCCGGGGTCCTCCGTCATACGGGCGTATTCGGATCGGAGCGCCACAGGCTGCCCGGGGAAGCCAGGCTGAGGTGGCCGCAGGCCGATCGGAGAAGGTCAGGCCAGGTTGATGTTCTCCGCCTGGGGGCCCTTCTGGCCCTGGGTGACGTCGAACGTCACGGCCTGGCCTTCCTGGAGCTCACGGAAGCCCGAGGAGTTGATCGCCGAGTAGTGGGCGAAGACGTCCGGGCCGCCGCCCTCCTGGGCGATGAAGCCGAAGCCCTTCTCCGCGTTGAACCACTTCACAGTTCCCGTAGCCATGTTCATGCCTTCCAGTCGATGAACGCCTCCCGCACATGCGGAAGACGGAGGTGATCGCCCTGGTTCCTGCGGCACAGCACAGCAAAACGCCCACGCCGAAAGCGTGGGCAAAGGGAACTTCCGAACCACGACAGCTGACCCAGACGTTACACGCCCGCACGCCCTGTCACCACAGGAAACGACCCGTACGCCACACCCAGACATAAGTGCCAGGGACCCGCCGAGCCCGGCGGGCGCGTACCACCACCTCAGGCGGCGGCCGCCGGGTTCGCCGCTTCGGCGGTGCGGCGGTATGCGGCGTTGAGGTGCTGGGCCTTCTCGAGCGGGTCCTCAAGGATGATGATCTGGCAGGCGGCCTCGACGGGGGTGCCCTGGTCGACGAGTGCGCGGGCGGCGATGCGCAGCTGGTAGCGGGCGTAACGACGGTGCCCGCCCGCCGAGCGCAGCGGGGCGTCATCGAGACGGCCGAACGAGTCGTCCGCCGTCCTCGCACCTCTGTGGAACACGCGGAGGGGCCCTGGTGCCTATGGCACCAGGGCCCCGAAGGAACTGCTACACCATCTGCCGGCCCTGATACTGCGCCGGCCTTCTGTTTCCGCAGACCCG
>NZ_JBHWVM010000135.1:0-15345 GCF_042736805.1 Streptomyces sp. NPDC060031 | reverse complement strand
GTTTTTTTTTATCCACCCCCCCGCCCCCCCGCCCCCCCCCCGCCCCCCCCCCCCCCCGCCGCGGGGGGGGGGGGGGGGGGGGGGGGGCCCCCCCCCCCCCCCCACCGCGGTACCCGTACCCGATCTACCGACAAGGCGGCAGCACATGGGTATGACGACTCCCCAGGTCGTCGTCCACCGGGACAAGGAGCTGATGGCCCAGGCCGCGGCGGCCCGGCTCATCACGAAGATCGTGGACGCACAGGCGGCCCGCGGCACCGCGTCCGTGGTGCTCACCGGCGGCCGCAACGGCAACGGCCTCCTGGCCGCGCTCGCCGCGGCCCCGGCCCGGGACGCCGTCGACTGGGCCCGGCTGGACCTGTGGTGGGGCGACGAGCGGTACGTCCCCGCCGACGACCCCGAACGCAACCACACGCAAGCCCGTGAGGCCCTCCTGGACGCCGTCCCGGTGGACCCCGCGCGCGTGCACGCCATGCCCGCCTCGGACGGCCCGTACGGGGCGGACGTGGACGCCGCCGCGGCCGCGTACGCCGAGGAACTGCGCAAGGCCTCCGGCCCGGAGGACCACGGCCCGGTCCCCCGCTTCGACGTTCTGATGCTGGGCGTCGGCCCGGACACGCACGTGGCCTCGCTGTTCCCGGAGCACCCGGCGTCCCGCGAGACCGAGCGCACGGTGGTCGGGGTGCACGGCGCCCCGAAGCCCCCGCCGACCCGGATCTCGCTGACCCTCCCGGCGATCCGGGCGGCCCGCGAGGTCTGGCTGCTGGCGGCCGGCGAGGACAAGGCCGGCGCCGTGTCCATCGCCCTCGGCGGCGCGGGCGAGGTCCAGGCCCCGGCCGCGGCCGCGTACGGCCGCTCCCGCACCCTGTGGCTCCTGGACCGGGCGGCGGCGGCGAAGCTGCCGACCGGGATGTACCCTCCGGCGTCCTCCTGACCCGTATGCGCAAGGGCCCGTCCTCCGATCCGTTCGGAGGGCGGGCCCTTGCGTGTTGCCGACGGTGTCAGCTACGGCCGCGCAGCCGCCGGTAGTTGTCCACCAGCGCCCGCGTCGAGGGGTCCAGGGACTCCACGTGGCCGCCGTCGGTCAGGGCCGGCTCCAGCCGCTTCGCCAGGACCTTGCCGAGCTCCACGCCCCACTGGTCGAAGGAGTCGATGTTCCACACCGCGCCCTGGACGAACACCTTGTGCTCGTACAGGGCGATGAGCTGGCCCAGCACGCGCGGCGTGAGCTCCGTGGCCAGGATCGTGGTCGTGGGGTGGTTGCCCTGGAAGGTCTTGTGCGGCACCAGCGCCTCGGCGACGCCCTCCGCCCGGACCTCCTCGGCGGTCTTGCCGAAGGCGAGCGCCTGGGTCTGCGCGAAGAAGTTCGCCATCAGCAGGTCGTGCTGGGCCTCCAGAGGGGCCGACAGCTCCGCCACGGGCCGCGCGAAACCGATGAAGTCCGCCGGGATCACCCGGGTGCCCTGGTGGATCAACTGGTAGTACGCGTGCTGCCCGTTGGTCCCGGGCGTGCCCCACACCACGGGCCCCGTCTGCCATTCCACCGGATTGCCGTCCCGGTCCACGGACTTGCCGTTGGACTCCATGTCCAGCTGCTGCAGGTACGCCGTGAAGCGCGACAGGTAGTGGCTGTACGGGAGCACCGCGTGGGACTGGGCGTCGAAGAACGCCCCGTACCAGATTCCCAACAGGCCCAGCAGCAGCGGCGCGTTCTCCTGCGCCGGCGCGGTCCGGAAGTGCCGGTCCATGTCGGCGAAGCCGGCCAGCAGCTCGCGGAAGGCGTCCGGTCCGATCGCGACCATCAGCGAGAGGCCGATCGCCGAGTCGAAGGAGTACCGCCCGCCGACCCAGTCCCAGAACTCGAACATGTTGGCCGGATCGATGCCGAACCCGGCGACCTTCTCGCCGTTGGTCGAAAGGGCCACGAAGTGCCGTGCCACGGCCGCCTCGTCGCCTCCCACGCCCGCCAGCAGCCACTCGCGCGCCGAGGTGGCGTTGGTGATGGTCTCGATGGTCGTGAAGGTCTTGGAGGCGATGATGAAGAGCGTCTGCTCCGGGTCCAGGTCCCGCAGGGCCTCGTGCAGGTCGGCGCCGTCCACGTTCGACACGAAACGCAGCGTCAGGCCCCGGTCGGTGAAGGCGCGCAGCGCCTCGTACGCCATCGCGGGGCCGAGGTCGGAGCCGCCGATGCCGATGTTGACGACGTTCTTGATGCGCTTGCCGGTGAAGCCGGTCCACTCCCCCGACCGGACCTGGTCGCAGAAGGCCGCCATCTTGTCGAGGACGGCGTGGACGGCGGGGACGACGTTCTCGCCGTCGACCTCGACGACCGCGTCCGCGGGCGCGCGCAGCGCGGTGTGCAGGACCGCCCGGTCCTCGGTCGTGTTGATCTTCTCGCCGCGGAACATCGCGTCGCGCAGCCCGGCCACGTCCGTCGCCACGGCCAGCTCGCGCAGCAGCGCCAGCGTCTCGTCGGTGACGAGGTGCTTGGAGTAGTCGATGTGCAGGTCGCCGACCCGCAGGGTGTAGCCGGCTCCCCGGCCGGGATTCGTCTCGAACAGCTCCCGCAGATGCGTCTGCCCCAGCTCTTCCCGGTGCTTGCCGAGAGCGAGCCACTCCGGCATCCGGTTGAGCTTCGTACGGCTGTCTGCGTTCATCTCGGACATCAACCCACTTCTTCCGTCCTGTCGTGCCCCGCCGCTCTCCAACCTAAGGGATCGGAAGCGGGACGACCGACACAAAGAAGCCCGGCCCGCGGAGAGATGCCTCCGCGGGCCGGGCCGGACGTCACGAACTCAGATCTCGCCGCGCAGTTTGGCGAGCGCCTCGGCGAGGATCGCCTCGCCGTCGGCGTCGGTGCGCCGTTCCCGTACGTACGCCAGGTGCGTCTTGTAGGGCTCGGTGCGCGGCGGCGCGGGCGGGCTGTCCCGGTCCTGGCCGGCCGGGAACCCGCAGCGCGGGCAGTCCCAGGTGTCCGGCACCTGCGCGTCGCTGGCGAAGCTCGGCTGCGTCTCGTGCCCGTTCGAGCACCAGAAGGAGATGCGCAGGCGGGGCGCGGATTCGCCGCGCTCGGCCTCACCCATCGGCCCCGCTCCGACCCGACTACCACGGATCGCGTTGCCACTTGCCACGGTCGTAACTCCCTGCGTGATGGTGCCGCGAATCGTGAGTGATTCCGTCGCGGGCGCCCAAGTCTACGTAAGGCCCAACGCGCGTCCAGCGACCGGAGTTACCCATTCCAGACGTGAACGCCGGACCTCATGATAGGCCGGGGGGAGCCGACCGGACTGCCGGAATGGCGAGAACGCCTCAGCTGGACTTCATGAGCAGGCCGAGCGCGACGATGCTCGCGAACCACAGCAGACCGATCACGACGGTGATGCGGTCGAGGTTGCGCTCCGCGACCGAGGAGCCGCCGACCGACGACTGCATGCCGCCACCGAACATGTCGGAAAGGCCGCCGCCCTTGCCCTTGTGCATCAGCACGAGCAGCATCAGCAGGGCGCTGAAGACGATCAGGGCGATCTGGAACCCCATAATCACGGCTGATTCCTACTTTCTGGCTTTCTGGCTTTCCGGCTTTGCTGAGATGCAGCGGGGGCCAGTGGCTGATGGTTCAGCCTCCTGGCCCCCGCAAGGGTACGACGGATCCGCCCTACCGCATACTCACAGCGAACGTCACTGGTCGCGGAACCGGACGATCTTCACGAACTCGTCCGGGTCCAGCGCCGCGCCGCCGATGAGGGCGCCGTCGACGTCGGGCTGGGCCATGATCGCCGCGATGTTGCCGGACTTCACCGAGCCGCCGTACTGGATGCGGACCTTGTCGGCCAGCTCCTGCGAGTACAGCTCCGCGAGGCGGCCGCGGATGGCACCGCAGACCTCCTGCGCGTCCTCGGGGGTGGCGACCTCGCCGGTCCCGATCGCCCAGACGGGCTCGTACGCGATCACGATGGACTCGGCCTGCTCGGCCGGAAGGTCCTTGAGGCCGCCGTCGACCTGGGCCAGCGTGTACGGGACCTGCTGGCCGGCCTTGCGGATGTCCAGGCCTTCGCCGACGCACAGGATCGGGGTGATCCCGTTGCGGTAGGCGGCCTTGACCTTGGCGTTGCAGACCTCGTCGTTCTCGGCGTGGTACTGGCGGCGCTCGCTGTGGCCGACGGCCACGTACGTGCACTGCAGCTTCGACAGCATCGGGCCGGAGATCTCGCCGGTGTAGGCGCCGGAGTCCTGCGCCGAGATGTCCTGGGCGCCGTACTTGATCTTCAGCTTGTCGCCGTCGACCAGGGTCTGGACCGAGCGGAGGTCGGTGAAGGGGGGCAGGACCGCGACCTCGACCGCGTCGAAGTCCTTGTCGGCCAGTGCGAAGGCGAGCTTCTGGGTGTGGGCGATGGCCTCAAGGTGGTTGAGGTTCATCTTCCAGTTGCCCGCCATCAGCGGGGTACGCGTGGTCATACGGGTTCAGACCTCCAGTGCGGCGAGGCCGGGGAGCGTCTTGCCCTCGAGGTATTCGAGGGAGGCGCCGCCACCGGTAGAGATGTGGCCGAAAGCGTTCTCGTCGAAGCCGAGCGTGCGCACGGCCGCGGCCGAGTCGCCACCGCCGACGACGGTGAAGGCGCTGCTGTCGACGAGGGCCTGCGCGATGGCGCTGGTGCCTCCGGCGTAGTCGGGGTGCTCGAAGACTCCCACGGGACCGTTCCAGAAGACGGTCTCCGCGTCGGTGATCTTCGACGCGTACAGCTCACGGGTCTTGGGACCGATGTCCAGACCCTCCTTGTCGGCGGGGATCTTGTCCGCGTCGACGGTGACGAACTCGGCCGGGGTCTTGCCCTTGAGGTCGGGGAAGTCCTTGGAGGCGAGGATGTCGACGGGGAGGACCAGCTCGACTCCGGTTTCCGCTGCCCGCTCCATGTACTCCTTGACGACGTCCACCTGGTCCTTCTGGAGCAGGGAGATGCCGACCTCGTAGCCCTTGGCGTAGAGGAAGGTGTAGGCCATGCCGCCGCCGATCAGGATGCGGTCGGCCTTGCCGAGCAGCTCGTCGATGACGGCGAGCTTGTCGGAGACCTTGGCGCCGCCGAGGATGACCACGTACGGGCGCTTCACGTCGGCGGTCAGCTTCTTCAGGACGCCGACCTCGGTGGCGATGAGGTAACCGGCCGCGTGCGGGAGGCGCGCGGGCAGGTCGACGACCGAGGCGTGCTTGCGGTGGACAGCGCCGAAGCCGTCGCCGACGTAGACGTCGGCCAGCTCGGCGAGCTGGTCCGCGAAGGCGCCGCGCTCGGCGTCGTCCTTCGAGGTCTCACCGGCGTTGAAGCGGAGGTTCTCGATGACGGCCACCTGACCGTCGGCGAGCGCCGCGACGGTCTCCTTGGCGGAGGAGCCGACGGTGTCGGTGGCGAAGGCGACGTCCGCACCGAGCAGCTCACCGAGCCGGGTCGCGGCCGGGGCGAGCGAGAAGGCCGGGTCCGGGGCGCCCTTGGGACGGCCCAGGTGGGAGGCCACGACCACGCGGGCGCCGGCCTCGGCGAGCTTCGCGATGGTGGGCTGGACAGCGCGGATGCGGCCGTCGTCGGTGATGGCGCCGCCCGCGAGCGGCACGTTGAGGTCGGCGCGGACGAAGACCCGCTTGCCGGAGACACCTTCGGCGAGAAGTTCGTCGATCGTCTTCATATGTGTTTCTACTCCTTTTCCCATGGGCTTGCGGCCCCTGCGGGGGGGGGCGAGAGGGACGAGGCAGACAACAGGGCCCGTGCGGCGCTTCGTCGCGCAGCCCGGACCCTGTTGCTCACATTGTGGTGCCTTGCCCTACGTGCTTAGAGCTGACCGCCGACGAAGACGGTCAGGTCGACGAGACGGTTGGAGTAGCCCCACTCGTTGTCGTACCAGCCGATGACCTTGACGTTCTTGCCCTGGACCATGGTCAGGGAAGAGTCGAAGGTGCAGGAGTACGGCCAGTTCACGATGTCGGAGGAGACGATCGCGTCCTCGGTGTAGTCGAGGATGCCCTTGAGCTGGCCCTCGGCGGCCTTCTGGAAGGCGGTGTTGACCTCGTCCTTGGTGACTTCGCGCTCGAGCTCGATGACGAGGTCGGTGACGGAGCCGGTGGGGACCGGGACGCGCATCGCGATGCCGTCGAGCTTGCCCGCCAGCTCCGGGATGACCAGCGCGGTGGCCTTGGCGGCACCGGTGGTGGTCGGGATGATGTTCTCGGCGGCGGCGCGGGCGCGGCGCAGGTCCGAGTGCGGGAAGTCCAGGATGCGCTGGTCGTTCGTGTACGCGTGGACCGTCGTCATCATGCCCTTGACGATGCCGAAGTTCTCGAGGAGGACCTTGGCCATCGGCGCCACGCAGTTGGTGGTGCAGGAGGCGTTGGAGATGACGTGGTGGTTGGCCGCGTCGTACTTGTCCTGGTTGACGCCCATCACGATCGTGATGTCCTCGTCCTTGGCCGGGGCCGAGATGAGGACCTTCTTCGCGCCCGCGGCGATGTGCTTGGCGGCGTCGGCCTTCTTGGTGAAGATGCCGGTCGACTCGATGACGATGTCGGCACCCAGCTCACCCCAGGGGAGGTTCGCGGGGTCGCGCTCGGCGAAGGTCTTGAAGGTGTTGCCGCCGACCGTGATGGTGTCGGCGGTGTGGGAGACCTCGTACTTGAGGCGGCCCAGGATCGTGTCGTACTTGAGCAGGTGGACAAGCGTCGCGTTGTCAGTCAGGTCATTGACACCGACGATCTCGATGTCCGCTCCCTGCTCAAGGAGCGCCCGGAAGTAGTTGCGGCCAATTCGGCCAAAACCGTTGATGCCTACGCGGATCGTCACGAACCGATCTCCTCGTTGGTGCGCCGGTAAGTCCGCCGGCGAGCTGTATGGGAAGTCCCCGACCGCTTACGACCCTACCTCTCTGTGAGCTTCCGGGTGACATCGGCCGGGGCCGGACACGCCCCGAGGCCCCGTGACGAACAGCCGGGCACGGGACCTCGGGACTTTGGTCCCCGTCACTCAGGGTGAGTGGCGGGCGGGCCGCTGATCAGCGGTTCAGGGACCGAAGCGCCTTACCGACGAGTACGGCACGGTCGGCCGGTGCCGGCAGGTGCTCCAGGCCGAAGCCGAGGAGCACCGTGTCACGCGTAGTGACCGCCGCGTAGGACTTGAACAGCTCGCCGGACCGGGACCAATCGCCCGGAACGTCGGGACTTCCGGCAGGTGCCCCCTGAGCGGTCCAGGCCCCGAGCGAGGTCTCGAAGCCCTCGACGGTCCGGTCGGCTCCACCCACGTTCAGGCGCGCCTCGTCCGCGAAGACACCGCGACCGCCCGAACCGGGGTCGGTGATGTACGAGAGCGAGACCTCGACGCTCTTGCCCGCATAGGCGCTCAGGTCGAAGGAGACCTGCTTCCAGCCGCCGGAGGAACCGGTCAGGCTGTTCCAGGCCCCGCTCGTGCCCTGCGGGGTGCAGCCGCCGGCGTCGAGGGTGAGGTAGCGGCGCAGGAACGGGTGGCCGTTGACGAAGAAGCCGCCGCCGCACTCCTCCGGGACGGTGGTGGAGCTCAGACCCCCCGCCTCCGGCAGGGTGGTCCAGTCGTCCCCGCCGACGGTGTGGGACTCCAGGACCGCGTGGTCGTAGCCCTCTTCGGTGTTCCAGTTCAGGGCCATCTTGAGCTGCGGCTTGTCGGCCGCGGCGACCCCGGTCAGGTCGATGGTGCGGGTCAGGCGCTTCCAGTCGTCGTCGACGTGGGTGGCCGAGGCCATCCCGGTGCCGGCGTAGGGGGCGTACGGGTTCACGACCCCGGCGTACTGGCCCGCCTGCGCGCTCTTGAACTGCGGGAACTGCGCGGGGGCCAGGGTCTCGGAGGTCACCGTGTAGGACCCGGGGGCGTTGAGCGGGTTGCCCGCCGCGTCCCCGAGGCCGCCCTTGGCACCGGCGAGGGGGCCCGCGCCGGTGAACCCGGTGGGTCCGCTGACGCTCGCCCGGCCGTAGGCGCCGAGCCAGTACTGGCTGAAGTCGTCGGTGACGGCGCGGCCGACCTGGGCGTTGCCGCCCGCCAGCTCGCCGGCCTCGATCAGCTTGCCGCCCTCGTTCAGGAAGTCGCGCACCGCCAGCTGCGTGGCGCCGCCCGGAGTCTTGGCCCCGGTGTAGTGGAGGGCCGTACGGAAGTGGGAGAGCACGCCCAGGTGGTGCGGCGCTCCTTGGACGGCGACGTCCCAGACTGCCGCGGACCTGCCGTTGGCGCGCAGTGCGTCGACGTACGTCTGGGCCTGCCGGGCCGTGGCGCCCTCCTCGGCGATCACCAGGACGTCCGCGCGCGGCCGCTCGGCCACCGTGTACGTGAAGTGCTCGCTGGAGACCTGCTTGCCCGAGGAGCGGTCGCGGCCGGTGAACCAGACCTCGACCTTGTCGCCCGGTTTGGCGCCGTCCACCTTGGCCCGGTACTCGTCGAACCAGTTGTTGTCGTCGCCGCCGTAGACGTCCCCGCCCTTCCAGGCCCTGAGGTCCTCGTCGTGCGTCCGGCCGCCGTTGACGCGGAAGCTGAGCTCCTTGTCCTGGAGCGCCTTGCGGGCCGTGACGGAGACCGTCTGGTCCTCACCGCGGGCCACGTAGGAGGTGGTGAAGGGGTCCAGGGTGAAGTCCGCGGCGCTCAGGCCCACGGAGGACGAGGGCCGGTCCGGGTGTGCGGCGCTCTCGCCGACCGCGAGGGCGAAGGGGACGTTCTTGGCGAACTCCGCCTGGATGAGCTTCTCGTCGTCCGGGAAGTTGAAGCCGGAGACGCAGTCCTCGGGCTTCCACCGGTCGTTCGGGTCGCTCTCGGAGGCCGTCTGGCAGGTGGTCATCTCCGGCGTGAACATCATGACGCCGTTGACGTTGGAGGCGTGGCCGTCGGCCTCGCCGTTGGTCGTGTACAGCTCGGAGGAGACCTGCGGGTAGTAGCCCGGGACGCCCGGGTTCTCCGGGGTGCCGGCCAGCGCCTTGTAGGCGATGTCGTCCGGGGTGGGCGTGGCCACCTGCCAGCCCACGCCGTAGAGCAGCAGTTCGGCGGCGGAGTGGTAGTTGACGGCGTAGTCGAAGCCGATCCGCTTCTCGAAGCGGTCGAGGGCGACCGTCTCGGGCTCGGAGGACGCCTTGGGGCCGCGATAGGTCTCGCTCGACTGGTTCGGGGAGGAGCCCTCGTTGTCGTAGCCCCACTTGTAGGGGAAGTTGCGGTTGAGGTCGATGCCGTCGCCGGCGGTGATCTTGCCGTCGCCGTTGTTGTCGCGCAGGTTCTTGCGCCACAGCCGCTGGCCGTCGGGGGCGTGCGTGTAGTCGTACCCGTCGGGGTTGGCGGAGAGCAGGAACCACAGTTCGGTGGAGTCCACCAGCTTGGTGATCCGCTGGTCCTTGCCGTAGTTGTCCAGGGTGTGGTGCATCAGCCGCCGGGTCATCTCCGGGGTGATCCACTCGCGGGCGTGCTGGTTGGACATGTAGAGCACGGACGGCTTGTCGCCGTCCTTGGTCTTCTTGGCGTTCTTGGTGACCTTGAGGGCGAGGATGTCCTTGCCCTGGACGGTCTTGCCGATGGAGACGACCTTGGCGAGGCCCGGGCTGGCCTGTGCGGTCCGCAGGATCTCCTCCTGGAGGCCGCCCTTGCCGCTGTACGGGCGGAAGACCCCGTCGCCCGCGGTCTCGGCGCGGGCCGCGGCTTTGGCCGGGACCTTGCGCTCGGCGAGCTTGACGCCCCGGGCCGCCAGTTCCCCGGCCTGGTCGCCGGTGAGGAAGAGCTCGACCTTGGCGGTCCCGGTGTCGGGGGCGCGTTCGGAGAGCTCGTGGGCGTCCTGGCCGGCGGCGAGGACCAGCGGAACCTGTTCCTTGGTGATGTCGGCGTCGTAGACCCGCACCTCGTCGGCGGCCGGGTTCCCGGCCGGCGCGGGCAGGTTCTGGGCCGTCGCGGGCAGCGCGGCCAGTGTGGTTCCGAAGACGAGTGCGCTTGCGGCGAGGATCGATCTCGCGCGGTGCCTCATGTGCCCCCCTGGGCGTCGTCTGCCACGAAAGCTTCGGACGACAGGCTCACGATCAGCCCATGCTCATGTCAATGGGGCGTACCGGGAAGGGGCCCGCACGAGTGATCGCGCGGGCCCCTTCCGGCCTACCGGGTGCACGGGCCGCGGCCGCGGCCGCGCGCTAGCCGGCCATGTTGTCGGCCATCTCCTCGCTGAGGTCGAGGTTCGACTCGGTGCCCGGGATGCCGAGGTCCTGGGCCCGCTTGTCGGCCATCGCCAGGAGGCGGCGGATGCGGCCCGCGACGGCGTCCTTGGTCAGCGGCGGGTCGGCGAGGGCGCCCAGCTCCTCCAGGGAGGCCTGCTTGTGCTCCATGCGCAGCCGGCCGGCCGCGGCGAGGTGTTCGGGGACCTCCTCGCCGAGGATCTCCAGCGCGCGCTGCACCCGGGCTCCGGCGGCCACCGCGGCGCGCGCCGAGCGGCGCAGGTTGGCGTCGTCGAAGTTGGCGAGGCGGTTGGCGGTGGCACGGACCTCGCGCCGCATCCGCCGTTCCTCCCAGGCCAGCACCGAGTCGTGGGCGCCGAGCCGGGTCAGCAGGGCGCCGATCGCGTCGCCGTCCCGCACGACGACCCGGTCCACGCCGCGGACCTCGCGGGCCTTGGCGGCGATGGAGAGACGGCGGGCGGCGCCGACCAGCGCCAGGGCGGCCTCCGGGCCGGGGCAGGTGACCTCCAGGGAGGAGGAGCGGCCCGGCTCGGTGAGCGAGCCGTGGGCGAGGAAGGCCCCGCGCCAGGCCGCCTCGGCGTCACAGGTGGCCCCGGAGACCACCTGCGGGGGAAGACCCCGGATGGGGCGGCCGCGGCCGTCCACGAGGCCGGTCTGGCGGGCCAGCTGATCGCCGCCGGCGACGACCCGGACGACGTACCGGTTGCCGCGGCGCAGTCCGCCGGGAGCCATGATCACCAGGTCCGAGGAGTGCCCGAAGATCTCCAGGATGTCCTTGCGCAGGCGGCGGGCCGCGATCCCCGCGTCCAGCTCCGCCTCGATCACGATCCGTCCGCTCACCAGGTGCAACCCGCCCGCGAACCGAAGAATCGCCGAGACCTCCGCCTTCCTGCAGCAGGTGCGGGTGACGGGGAGGCGGGCGATCTCATCCTTCACCGCGGGCGTCATCGCCATGGGCCGATCCTTCCATGCATCCGAAAAATACGGTCGTACGCGGCGGCGAGCAGCTCCGGGTCATGCTTCGGAGAGCCGTCTTCCCTGGCCACGGGCGCCAGCTCGACCGCGGCACCGAACCGTTTTGCGGCGTCGGCGAGGGACTCGCGGTCGGGCACGGCGGCCTCGTCGGCCAGCACCACGTCCAGGGCGAGTTTAGGGGCGTGTCGGGCCAAAACCTCCAAATGACGCTGCGGAGAGAAGCCCTCTGTTTCGCCGGGTTGCGGAGCGAGGTTCAGCGAGAGGACCCGCCGGGCCTTGGTCTCGACGAGCGCGTCGAGCAGTTGCGGCACCAGCAGGTGGGGGATGACGGAGGAGAACCAGGACCCCGGGCCGAGCACCACCCAGTCGGCGTCCAGCACCGCCGCGACGGCCTCCGGCACGGCCGGCGGGTCGCTCGGCACGACCTGCACGGAGAGCACCTCGCCGGGCGTGAGCGCCACCGTGGCCTGCCCGCGCACGGTGTCCACGGCCTCGGGACGGGCCGGGTCGTGGCCCTTGACCAGCGCCTGGAGCTCCAGCGGGACCGCCGACATCGGCAGTACGCGGCCCTGCGCGCCCAGCAGCCTGCCGACCAGGTCCAGGGCCTGGACGGGGTCGCCGAGCTGCTCCCAGAGGGCGACGATCAGCAGGTTGCCGACCGCGTGCCCGTGCAGGTCGCCCTGGGACTGGAAGCGGTGCTGGATGACCCGGGCCCAGGTCTGGCCCCAGTCGTCGTCGCCGCACAGCGCGGCCAGCGCCTTGCGCAGGTCGCCGGGCGGCAGTACGCCGAGCTCCTCGCGCAGGCGTCCGCTGGAGCCGCCGTCGTCGGCGACGGTGACCACCGCGGTGAGGTCGCCGGTGATCCGGCGCAGGGCGGCGAGGGAGGCCGAGAGGCCCATGCCGCCGCCCAGCGCCACGACCTTGGGTGCGACCACCTTGGGGACCGCGCCGCGGCGCAGGCCGGTACGGCTCTCGCCGTCCTCGGCCCGGCCGGAGGTGAGCCGTCGCAGGCGGCGCAGCCTCAGGGTGCGTCCGGTCACTCGCGCCCCATGTCCCTGTGGACGACGACGGTCTCGACGCCTTCGGAGGCGAGGCGGGCGGCGAGCTTCTCGGACATGGCGACGCTGCGGTGCTTGCCGCCCGTACAGCCGACGGCGATGGTCACGTACCGCTTGCCCTCGCGGCGGTAGCCGGTGGCGATGAGCTGGAGCAGCTCGGTGTAGCGGTCGAGGAACTCCTTGGCGCCGGGCTGGCTGAAGACGTAGCCCGACACCTCCTCGTTGAGCCCGGTGAAGGGGCGCAGCTCCGGGACCCAGTGCGGGTTGGGGATGAAGCGGCAGTCCACGACGAGGTCGGCATCGACGGGGAGGCCGTACTTGTAGCCGAAGGACATGACGGTGGCCCGCAGCTCAGGCTCCTCGTCACCCGCGAACCGGGCGTCCATCTTGGCGCGCAGCTCGTGCACGTTGAGGCTGGAGGTGTCGATGACCAGGTCGGCGTCGCCGCGCAGCTCGCGCAGCAGGTCGCGCTCGGCGGCGATGCCGTCGACGATGCGGCCGTCGCCCTGCAGGGGGTGCGGGCGGCGGACCGACTCGAAGCGGCGTACGAGCGCGTCGTCGGAGGACTCCAGGAAGACGATGCGCCGGGTGACGCCGCGGGACTCCAGGTCGGCGAGGGACTCGCGCAGGGCGTCGAAGAACTGACGGCCCCGGACGTCGACGACGACGGCGATGCGCGCCACATTGCCCTGCGAGCGGGCGCCGAGCTCCACCATGGTGGGGATCAGCGCCGGCGGGAGGTTGTCGACGACGAACCAGCCGAGGTCTTCGAGGCACTTGGCCGCGGTGCTGCGGCCGGCCCCGGACATCCCGGAGATGATCACCAGCTCGGGGATGGCCGCCTCGGCGGTATCACCGGGCTCCACTGTCAGGCCCGTACTCACCTGTGCTCCGTCTCGGTCGTGCGCGGTCTCGTGCTCGGTCTCGGTCTCGTGCTCGGACTCGTGCTGGGTCATTGCTCGGTCCCCCGTTCGGACGATGCCCCCGCCGGCGCGGGGGTCTCATCCTCAATGATCTCTCCTGTCGCCATGTTGACGGCAGGACCAGCGGGAACCGCGCCGGCGAGGGCCGCGGCCACGGTCTCCGCCGTCTTGCGGCCTATGCCCGGGACCTCGCAGATCTGGTCGATTGTCGCCTGTCTCAGCTTCTTCACCGAACCGAAGTGCTTGATCAGGGCTTGCTTGCGGCTCTCACCGAGGCCGGACACCTCGTCCAGCGGGCCCGCTTTGAAGCGCTTGGCGCGCTTGGTGCGCTGGTACTGGATGGCGAACCGGTGGGCTTCGTCACGGACCCGCTGGAGCAGGTAGAGGCCCTCGCTGGTGCGGGGCAGCACGACGGGGTCGTCCTCGCCCGGCAGCCAGACCTCCTCCAGCCGCTTGGCCAGGCCGCACACGGCCACGTCGTCCACGCCGAGCTCCTCCAGGGCCCGCTTGGCGGCGGCGACCTGCGGCTGCCCGCCGTCGACCACGACGAGCTGGGGCGGGTAGGCGAAGCGCCTGGGGCGGCCGTCCTCCTCCTCCGGGGCGTCACCGTCAGCGCCGTGTTCGGGCGACCACTCCCCCGTCTTCAGCTTCTCCTGGAGGTAGCGGCGGAAGCGCCGGGAGACCACCTCGTGCATGGAGCGGACGTCGTCCTGTCCCTCGAACGACTTGATCTGGAAACGCCGGTACTCCCCCTTGCGGGCGAGGCCGTCCTCGAAGACGACCATCGAGGCCACCACGTCGTCGCCCTGGAGGTGGGAGATGTCGAAGCACTCGATGCGCAGCGGCGCGCTGTCCAGCTCCAGCGCCTCGGCGATCTCCTCCAGCGCCCGTGAGCGGGTGGTGAGGTCGCTGGCCCGCTTGGTCTTGTGCAGGACGAGGGACTGCTGGGCGTTGCGGTGGACGGTCTCCATCAGGGCTTTCTTGTCCCCGCGCTGCGGGATGCGCAGGCTGACCTGGGAGCCGCGGCGCTCGGCCAGCCACTCGGTGAGCGCGGGCGTGTCATCCGGGAGCGCCGGGACCAGCACCTCCTTGGGGACGGCCTCGCCCTTCTCCTCGCCGTAGAGCTGCTGGAGGGCGTGCTCGACGAGCCCGGCGGTGTCGACGGCCTCGACCTTGTCGGTGACCCAGCCGCGCTGGCCGCGGACGCGGCCGCCGCGGACGTGGAAGATCTGCACGGCGGCTTCGAGCTCGTCCTCGGCGACCGCGATCAGGTCGGCGTCGGTGGCGTCGGCGAGGACGACGGCGTTCTTCTCCATGGCCCGGCGCAGGGCCCCTATGTCGTCGCGCAGCCGGGCGGCCTTCTCGTACTCCATGTCCTCGGCAGCCTCGTGCATCCGCGCCTCGAGGCGGGAGAGGTAGGTGCCGGTGCGCCCGGCCATGAAGTCGCAGAAGTCCTCGGCGAGTTCGCGGTGCTCCTCGGGGGTGACCCGGCCGACGCAGGGTGCGGAGCACTTGCCGATGTAGCCGAGCAGGCAGGGGCGGCCGATCTGGGCGGAGCGCTTGAACACCCCGGCGGAGCAGGTGCGTACGGGGAAGACGCGCAGCATCAGGTCGACGGTCTCGCGGATGGCCCAGGCGTGCCCGTAGGGACCGAAGTAGCGCACGCCCTTCTTCTTGGGGCCGCGCATGACCTGGACCCGGGGGTACTCCTCGTTCATGGTGACGGCGAGCGAGGGGTAGCTCTTGTCGTCGCGGTACTTGACGTTGAACCGGGGGTCGAACTCCTTGATCCAGGAGTACTCCAGCTGGAGCGCCTCGACCTCGGTGGAGACGACCGTCCACTCGACGGAGGCGGCCGTGGTCACCATCGTGGCGGTACGCGGGTGCAGCCCGGCGACGTCCTGGAAGTAGCTGGCCAGGCGTTGGCGCAGGCTCTTGGCCTTCCCGACGTAGATCACCCGGCGGTGTTCGTCGCGGAATTTGTAGACCCCCGGAGAGTCGGGGATCTGTCCAGGCTTGGGGCGGTAGCTGGAAGGGTCGGCCATGCCAACCACCCTACTGGCGGGGTGCGACAACCGGACCGTTCCCCGCCCTCGCGGCGACGGGGGTGCGTCCCGGGCGGGACGCACCCCCGGTGGGGGTCGCGCGGCGCGGGCCGGACCCGGTGGCGGGGGCCGGCCGGTGCGGTGGGGGC
>NZ_JBHWVM010000134.1:0-15688 GCF_042736805.1 Streptomyces sp. NPDC060031 | reverse complement strand
GAGCACGCGAAATGGCTGGTCGAAGCCAAGAACGCGCACTACCTCCTGGTGGTCAAGGGCAATCAGCCGAGACTCCACGCTGCGGTCAGATCCCTCCCCTGGAAGGAGGTGACCGCCCGCCGCTACGACCGCGAGGCCGGTCACGGCCGACACGAGACCCGCTCGATACGCACGCTTACCGTCACCGGTCTCGGCCTGGACTTCCCCCACGTCGTCCAGGCGGTGAAGATCCTGCGGCACCGCACCGATCTGAAGACCGGCAAGGTCACCCGGCAGACCATCCACGCCATCACCGACATGACCGCACACGAGGCATCACCACAGCTCATCGGCCGTATCGCCAGAGCGCAGTGGGGCATCGAGGCCGTCCACCACGTCAGGGACACAACGTTCGCGCAGGACGCTTCAAAGATCCGCACCGGACACGGACCAGAGAACATGGCCACCCTCCGAAACCTCGCGATCAACACCCTCCGCGACGTCGGCCACCACAACATCGCCGCCGGACTCCGAGAGGTCTCCTACACACCCTTCGTTCGCCCGCTCGACCTACTCGAACTGCCCCTGACCTGCAACGGGACATCACCAACCAGACTATGAATTAGCCCCGGCCAGGGCCGTCTGCCCGGTTCGTGACAAGTGCGCTTGGTCAGCGCAGCCGCAGGCCCCCCGGAAGCTCCTCTTCAATGATCTCGACCAGCCAGTCGAAGGCGGTCGGGCCACGTCCAGCACGTGCTTCTTCCAGCCGGGCGCTCATACGGGCCTTGTTCGTCGGGTGACATCGCGCGAGCCACATCTCAAGCTGACGAGCAGTCTCCGGGTGTCCGAGGTTCCGGCGCGAGGCCTCGTGATCGCGCCACTCGATCATGAAGTCGCCGTCGTCTGGCGTCCCAAAGCCGCCGCGGAGGCAGTCAGCGAAGGCATCGAGGTTCCGGCCGAAGTAGCCGCCGCAGCCGATGCTCTCGCCGGCGACACGCCAGAAGTCCTCGAGCGTTCTGACCTGGCTGCCGTCCAACACATATCTCACCGTCACAGCCGCAGACTACGTCCGACCTGGCGACCTGCCTATCTGTTTTGAACCCGTGCTGTTCAGGCACCACCTCGCACGGGTTCGCCGGAACATGTGCGCTTTGGCGAACGGGGAGTTTGTAGCCACGGCGGTCGCCTTGCATTCCTCGCGCTCGGTGAAAATCTGGAACAGGAGCTTGGCGCCCTTCTTGTCCAGGTTCAGATACCCGAACTCGTCCAGGCAGAGCAGGTCGACCTTGCTGTAGCGGGCGATCACCGAAGACAGGCGGCGGCCTGCCTCCGCCTCGGCCAGCTCGTTCACCAGCGCGGAAGTGCTGGTGTAGCGGACGGACAAGCCGGCCTCGGCGATCGCCGTACCGACCCCGATCAGCAGGTGGGACTTCCCAGTGCCCGAGTCACTGGTCCCCCGGGGCCCTGGCATGTCCGTCCCGGGGCTACCCTTCGGAGTCCGTGGGCCTGGTCCCCCAGCGGGCTACGTGGCGGCCGGAACGGGTTCGGTGAGGCGGTCCGGCCGCGTGTGGGGTAGCCGCAGTCTCGCTGTTCAGCGCAGCCGGGGGCCAAGGAGCGTAAGGCCGGCAGCGGCCGCGCGCTGTTGGTAGGCGCGCAGGCCGGGGGCGCCGGGGGGTGATGGTAGTCGGGCGTTTCGGTGCCAGTGTCCGGTGAGGGCGGCGAGGAACGCGGTAGAGGCCAGGGGCTCTGTCGCGGAAGCGGGGTGTTCGTCCAGCAGACGGGCGACGTCCTGTGGGGTGTGTCCGGCGAGGACGAGCTGGGGGGCGAGGGAGACGGCGTCGATGCAGGCGGGTCCGGTGGTGGCATGGGCCCAGTCCACGAAGGTCACGCCGAGGTGGAGGTCGCGGACCATGTTGTCGGCGCGCAGGTCGCCGTGAACGATCCGGTCGCCGTGGGCCAGGCCGGGCCAGGCGGCCTCGAGTTCGGCGAGTTCGTGCAGCCGGTGCCGTACGTCGGGTTCCAGGTCGCCGGGCGGGTTCGCGAGCAGGACGTCCCAGCCGTGGAGGCTGGCCGCGCCGGAGGGCGTGGCGGCGACCGCCGCGGTGTAGGGCGGCGGGGCGGCGCTGGAGGTGAGCTTGTCCAGCAGGGCCCAGAGCTGTCCGGGGTCGGATGAGTCCGGGGACAGGTCGGGATGCGGGCCGTCGAGGTGGGCGATGACGACAGCGGTCCAGTCGGCCGTGTGGTGGACGCCCACCAGGTCAGGGGCTGGTGCTCCCGGGGGAAGGGAGCTGAGGACGACGCTTTCGTGGAGGTTGGCGACCGTGAGGGGGTCCTCGGTGGGGGCGGCTTTGACGAAGAAGCGTCGTCCGTCGGCGAGGGTCAGGGCGGCGGCCAGCTGGTGGCCGAAGCCGCCCGCCGGGGTGACGGCGTTGGTGACGGGGGCGTCGAAGCAGGCTTCTAGGCGGGCCCGCAGCGGGGCAGGGACGTCAGTCCATCGCAGACGGCCGACGGGGGGAAGCGAAGACATGGAGGCGACTCTCAGGTGGTGGCGGGCAGGGCGCGGGGGTGAGCGCCAGCCCGGACCGGTGAGGTGCTGCCTCAGTGGTCCCGGCTGGCGCTTGGCGCCTGTCGCCGCATCACACGCATGCCTTGAGTCCTTCGGAAGTCGGGAAGGGCACCCGTTTGGGTGCCCTTCCACTGTAGCGGGGCGGGTGGGTCAGGTCGTGGGGATTGGGGTCAGGTGGTGCAGGAGGGACGGTCCGATGCAGGTGGGATCGGGCAGGAGGTGGCGGGCTCCCGCCGAGTGGAGTGCGGCGGGCGGGTGCCAGCCCCAGGTGGCGCCCAGAGCGAGGACACCGGCGGCGCGGGCGGCGGTCATGTCTCCAGGACTGTCCCCGACGAATACCGCCTGCTCGGGCCGCACGTCGATCCGGGTCAGGGCTGCGTGCAGGCCGTCGGGGGCCGGCTTCGCCGGTGCGTCTTGCCGGGTGATCACCACGTCCAGCAGGTCGGTGAGGGCGGGTGGCAGGAACCAGGACAGGCGGTCGCGGTCCTGGAGGGTGACGACCCCGAGGGCGACGTTGACGGTGCGTAGGGCGAGCAGCCCGGTGAGTACGCCGGGGAACGTGGCGGGCAGCGCGGCGGCGAGCGCGCCGTCCCACCAGCGGGTGCAGGCGGCGTCCGGGTCGGTGACACCAAGGAGGGCCAGGATGTCGGCTCGGGGGCGGCGCAGGGCGTCGGTCGGGAGGTCCGCGGTGGTGGTGCGGCGGCCGGTCGCGCAGGTCGTGACCGCCGCGAGGGCGGTGCGTACGGCCGGGCCGCTGTCGAGGAGGACGCCGTCGAGGTCGAATAGTGCGGCCTGCCGCGTCACTGGATGCCTCCAGGGTCGGTGAGCAGGGCGGACAGGGTCATCCGGTGCTCGGTGAGCAGGGCGGCGGCTCCCGCGTCGCGGTCCAGGACGCACGCTGCGGCGGTGACCCGGGCGCCCGCGATCCGCAGCAGATGGGCGCCGCGCAGCAGGCTCGTCCCGCTGCGGGCGGTGTCGTCGACCAGGACGGTGCGGCGGCCGTCCAGGTCTGCGCCCTCGATCTGCCGCCACGTGCCGTGCTCCTTGGGTGCGGCCCGTACGTAGGCGGCGGACAGGCCGGTGTACAGGGACACTGCGGTCACGAGCGGGATCGCCGCGAGCGCCGGCCCGGCCACCACCTCGGTGTCAGGGGGCAGCAGCGCGGCGAGCGCGGCTGCGGTCTCCCGGAGCAGCAGCGGGTCGGCGGTCAGCCGGTAGGGGTCGAAGTAGGAGTTGAGGGTGCGCCCGTCGGGGAGCTGGTAGGGGCCGGGCCGAAACGCCGCCGCGATCCGCTCCGCGAGGACGGTGGGCATCGAGGTCGTCATCGCGGGCTCGCGGAGGCGAGGTGGGCCAGGTCCTTCTCCAGTGCGGCGACGTCGGGGAGGTCGGCGAGGAACTCCAGCGGCCGGGTCGGGCCCTCTACCAGCCACTGCTCCGCGCGGAGGAACGCACCGAGGCGCCGAGCGGCCGGGCCCAGCAGTCGCACGGGGACGGGGCGGATCGTCGTCGCGTAGTACAGGGCGGTGGCCGCCTCGTGCAGGGTGCCGACCCCGCCGCCCATGACCATGACCAGGTCCACGTCGTTGAGGTAGGCGTGCAGCCGCTCACCCATCGTCGGCGCGTACACGACGTCGGTGACGTGACGGTTGAACGGCCCCCATTCCGGGCGGTCGGCCAGCGTGATCGCGGTGACCGGCACCCCGTGGCGGGCGGCGCCTTGGGCAGCGGCTTCCATCAGGCCGTTGTAGCCGCCGTGCCGCAGCCCGTATCCGGCTGCGCCCAGGGCGTCCCCGGCGGCCAGGGCGAGGGCGTTCTCCCCGGAGCGGGCGACGACGCCGGCGAACAGCGCCACAGTGCGTGTCATGTCTGTACCTCCTGGCTCTGGTAGGCGCGGTAGGCGGTGATCTCGTCAGACAGTGCGGTCACCGCGTGCGGGGCGATCCGCCCAGTCAGGCGCACGATGCGTTCCAGCGTCTGGTCCGCCTGGGCGACGGTGGGCACCGGCGGGCCGCTCAGCGCGTCGGTCAGCTCCGCCAGGCATTCCCGGCCGATCGTTGTACGGCCCACCTCGTCGGGCAGGTGGTACCACCCGTGGTGGCGGGAGTGCGGGACCAAGGCGGTGCGGATCACGTCCCGGCACGTGGCGTGCAGCTGGTGCAGGAGCCCGTAGGCGATGTACTCCTGCCCGCGCAGGACGCGTTTGCGGAGCATCGCGTGCAGGACCATCGCCTGCACCAGCAGCGTCGAGCAGTCCGCCGGCGCGGCCGCCGTACGGGCGAGCTCCGCCGCCGTCTCCGCCCGGGCCCCCGCGTCCTGCGGGGCGGTGTCGGCGGGGGTCTCCTGCCAGAGCAGGCGTGGGCCGATTCGGCGGCGCAGCGCGTCGACTGCGCTGTCCGGGCAGAGGTAGAGGTCGAGCTGGAGCAGGTGCCCGTCGTGCGGCAGCAGGTAGACGAAGCCCGCGCCACCCAGGTCGCCGACGATGGTGTCGCGCCAGCCGGGCAGCAGCGTGCCGAACTCGGTTGACATCACCGCATCCAGACTGGTCATCAGCGACGGGAGCCGTGCGTCCCGTACGGCGACGACCAGGTCCACGTCGGACAGCCGGTCCGCCGTTCCGGTCGCCAGGGAGCCCCGCACGAGCAGCTGCGTCACCGCCGGGATGCCGGACAGCGACTGCACCAGATCGGCGAGCACCATCAGCTGCGGGGGCCGGTGGGCGTAAGCCAGTTCCTCCAGGGGCGACAGCGGCGCTGGAGGTGTTGTCGTGGTCATACGACGTTCCTTCCTGCGAAGAAGAGACGAGCGGGAGTCAGCGGGCGAGCAGGTGCCTCTTGGCCTGCGCCCACCGGGCGGCCTCCGTGTCCGCCCCGCGGTTCGTGTGCAGGTCGGCGATCAGGTCGTACGCCCCGCCCTCGGGAAGCGCGTAGGCGTAGTACGCCCGCAGCAAGACCTGCTCGGCCGAGGAGACGAACCCCAGCGAAACCAGCTCCGTGGCCCGCTCCATCAGCCGGTCACGGTCGGCAGCCGTCAGGACCGGCAGCCGGACAGCGTCCCCGGCGCGCAGATGCGGCCGGGCGGCGAGCTCGCGGTAAGCGTCGTCGGTGTAGACGTCGGCGATCAGGTGCAGCCGGTCGGGTCCGGTGGCGTTGCGGACCCCGTGGGCGCGGGAAGGCGTCAGCCGCCACAGAGAGCCGGCCGCCATGTGCACCCGGGCCCCGGCAGTCACGAGGACCGCCGAAGGGTTGGTGACCAGGGGGATGTGCAGGCGGTGGCGGCCGCGCTCGTTCAGCTCCGCGTAGTCGCGGTGCTCCCACAGGTAAGAGTGCGGCTCCAGCCGGGCGAGGCGTACGTACATGTAGTCCAGGCCGAGCCCCGCCAGGAAGTCCTGGGTGACGGGCATGCGATCCAGGAGGGCGGTCGGGCGGGGCCGGCCGTCGCCAATCACGACGTCGTGAGGGTCCCCGTCGGTGGAGTGGTTCATCAGCGAGGCCGTCCACCAGCCGCCGGACTGATACTCCCCGTAGGCGACCTTCCCGCGCGTCGGCGCCGCCAGCGCCTCCGCCCGCATCCGCTCCACCAGCGTCTCGTCCAGGTCAGCCAGCCTCGCCACCTGCCCGAGCAGTTCCGGCCCCGGACTGCTGATCTCCTCGGTGGCCGCCGTCGCGGCGAACGTCATCGTCCCCATACGTCTCTCCCGACACCTCGGTGCTGTGGCGACCCGAACGGGCCGCCGGGGCCACCACACCGCACCCGCCGCCCCGCTCCCAGAGCGCGCGCGTTGCGGCCGGTTGCCGCCCGTTGCGGTGGGTTGCGGACCGAGCCCGGCGCCCTTCCCCCTCCCCTGCGCAGCCGGAACACTGGTGGTCCGTGTGCTCGCGAAGGGAAAGCCGCCGTGACCGTGGACACCAGCGCCGAACAGCACCCGCTCGCCTACCTGCTGTCCCGGCGCGGGATGAGTAACGAGGCGTACCTGTTCCGAGTGGCCGAGCAGCACCGGCGCATGGGGTACGGGCAGATGGGACACCGCAAGGAGAAGGCGTCGCGGTGGGTCAGCGGCGAGAACGCGCCCACCCTGCGCACCCAGTTCGCCATGGCCGCACTGGAAAAGATCCCTCCCGAAACAGTCCTCGCCCACGGCTGGCCGGGCTGGCTCCTACTCACCGTGCCCGACGACCACCCCATCCTCACCGCCCCGTGGACCACCACGGCGACCGTGCACGCACTGGAGACCGCAGGAGGTCCGGTGGACCGCAGGAAGTTCCTGATCACCACATCCGTCACCCTCACCAGCACCGTCGCCCAGTGGTCAGGGGCCGCCCCCGCGGGCGCCGCGTCCACCGGCGGCCGACGCATCGACGACAGCACCCCCGACCGCTTCGAGCGCCGCCTGGAAGACCTGCGTCATCTGGACGACGAGTTGGGGTCCGGGGAGGTCTACGACGCCGCCCGCACCGAACTTCGCCTCATCCTCAGCGCGCTCAAGGACTCCACCTACAGCGAGCGTGTCGGGCGGCGCCTATTCGGGGCCGCGGCCGAAGCCTCCCGGTCAGCCGGCTGGACGGCGTATGACAGCGGACAGATCGCCGCCGCTGAACGTCACTACGTCACTGCCATGCGGGCCGCCGCGAGCGCCGACGACCCGGTCGTCGGCGCCAACACGCTCGCTTTCTGGGCCATCCAGCAGTACTCCACCGGCAACCCGCGCGGCGCGATCGACCTCATCGGCGCAGCACTGGCCCAAGCCCCGCGCATTGGCTCCGCGCGCATGACCGCCATGCTCCACGCCCGTGCCTGCCGGGCCCATGCGCACGCCGGCGACGCCCGCGCCGCCGACCGGGCCGCCAATGCCGCCCTGGACGCCTACTCGCATGCAGGCCCGATGGAAGCGGACCCCGCCTGCGTCTACTGGTTCAACCTCGGCGAAACCCACCAGCTCCTGGGCAGCTCCGCCCTCAACCTCGGCAATCCCCGCCAGGCCCTCAAGCACTTCCAGGATGCCTCCACCGCGCACCACAGCGGAGGCGAGGCATACGACGGCGACGCCTTCCCGCGCGGGCACGCCATCTACCTCGCGCGCCTCGCCGAAGCCCATCTCGCCCTCGGCGACATCGACGCTGCCGTCGACACCGCCCACACCGCCGTCGCCCGCATGGGAGGCGTCACCTCCGCGCGCGGCACCAGCACCCTGCACGATCTGAGGCAGAAACTCGGACGGCGCCGCGGCGTACCCGTTGTCGCCGACTTCCTCAACTACACCGCCGACACGGCGTGAGCGGCGCCCCGGGCTACGTGGTGGCCGGGGCGGGTTCGGTGAGGCGGTCCAGCCGGGTGTAGAGGGACCGTACGATCCGGGCGCGGTTCTGGGCGCACTGGGCGGTGCCCTTGAGCGGTACGGACAGGCAGCCGTCCGCTTCGCGGAGGACGACTTCGGCGAGGGCGCCGCGTCCGTCGTGCTTGGGCAGGGCGGCGGCGTAGCGCCGGACGTCGGAGGCCACGGCGCGGGCGTGGCCGGTGAGCTGGAGGGCGATCTGCTCGTAGTCGCGGGGTTCGAGGTGCGGGTCGGTCCACGCGAGAACAGCGGTGACGAGTGCTTCGTGCGGGGCTCGGTCCAGCGGGAGTTCGGCCTCGATCAGACGGCCGCGAAGCCGCTCGCCAGGACGCCGGAACCGGGGACGTACTCGGCAGCCTGGGCGAGCATCGGCTCGAAGGGCGGGGTGAGAACCACTCGGGGATGGCCTCCTTGACCGCTTGCTTCGAGCCTGGCACCCGACAGCCTCCCCCGGGACAGTCATGGAGGGGGCGGGGACACGGCCAGAGGGTCCTACCGGGTCAGGCTCCAGGGTGAGCCGGCTGCTTCCAGCAGACGCGGTGGCTGCCATCACTGGGGTAGAGCCTCTTCCCCTGGCTATCGCAGGGTAAGACACCTCATGCGGCTAAGAGGTCAAGACAGCGGGTGAAATGAGGGCCTCCGGAGGCGGCTCTGGCCGCCATCGTGAAGGCGAGCCGAGGTGTCCGAGCTGTCGTGCCAGGATGGAGGCCATGACCCTCTCCGAAATCGACAACGAGTTGAGTTCAGCCCTTCAGGACGCTCGCTCGGCATCATGGTCCGTCAGAGCGGCAGCAGGTCGGCGTCTGGCAGGCTCGGCAGAGGAAGCCGGAGTGGCTGACGTACTGCATCGGCTGCTGCTGGACGGCCAAGACACCGCTGTCACTCGCGAGACGGCGGAGGCTCTGCTCGAGCGGGGGGACATCTGCGGTTTGCGCATGGTCCTGGTGGCGCTCAGCAGCGCGGACGACGGCACCAGTGACTACCTCGATGGTGCAATCAATGACGTCTGCTGTCAGTCCGAGGAAGGTCTCGCACAGCTCGAGGAACTGTCCTCGGTGTTGGTATCGGATGCCGACGACTCGATCAGCAACGAAGCAAGCAGGATCCTGCGCGTACGGGCCCGCCGCTGACCTGAGGATTCACGCCACCGTGATCAGAGTTCCAACGTGCCCCGTCAGGTCCCAGCGGGCTGTGGGAACGCGATGGATTCGTTGAAGGGGACGCGGGTCTGGAGGCAGTGGTGGAGCTGTCCGAGCATGCGGTTGAACAGGTGCCGCAGGGCCTGGGCATGCCAGTCTCCTGTCTCGCGTCGTCGCCGGTAGTGCGCGTTGGCGCCCTTCGAGTGGGTGAGGGTGGAGAAGGCCCATAGGTAGCCGGCGTGGTTGAGCCGGTTGTTCTTCACGAAGCGCCGTCCGACGTACTTGCGTTTGCCCGAGGCCCGGGTGATCGAGGCCGCTCCTGCGTATGCCTTGAGTCCGCCGGCGGTGGTGAAGCGGGTGCGGTCGTCGCCGATCTCGGCCAGGAGACGTGCTCCGACCCCGGGGCCGATGCCGGGGAAGCTGAGCATGATCGGCGCGTCGGGGTGGCTCCGGAAGGTCCGCTCTACCGCCTTGGCGAGCTCGTCCACGGCCTTGCAGACTGCGTTCAGCTGGACCAGCAGGGCCTTGGCCTGGATGCCCATGGCTTCCTCCACCGCGGGCAGCTGGCGGGCGGTCGGCTGCCGGAACAGCGTGTGGATCCGCTCGGCGTCCTCGTTGATGCCGCGTTGGCGGCCCGCGTTGTGCATCATCACCCGGAGCTTCCAGAGCGGCAGCTCAGCGGCCATGGCCGGGGTGGGTGCGGCGGCGAGGATCTTCCGCGCGTCCGGCCGGGTCAGTCCGCCTGCTTTGTAGCGCCATGCCTCCAGAGCAGCGGGGTAGTACTCGCGCAGGAGAGAGCGGAGCTGGTTGGCGATCTGCTGCCGGTTCCAGACGGCGTCCTGGTGGGCGCGGGCGAGGACGGCGATGGCCTGGGCCAGGTCGCTGTCGGCGGGCAGGGGCCGGTGCATAGGCATGTCCGTGCGGATGATGTCCGCCAGGACCAGGGCGTCGCCGGGATCGGACTTCTTGCGGGAGACGCCGTGCCGGTCACGGTAGCGGGAGGCCGCCATCGGGTTGATCGCGAAGACCTGCCGGGCCCCAGTCCGCAGGGTGGCGACCAGCAGGCCGCGGCTGGTCTCGATGGCCACCGGGATCGGCGTCTCGGCGCTGTCGCCGTGGTCGGCCATCAGGTCCAGCAGCAGCTGGTAGCCGTCCAGGTCATCGTCGATTCGGCACTTGGCCAGCAGCTTGCCAGTGTTGTCGATGATCGCGACGTCGTGGTGCCCTTCTGCCCAGTCGATCCCGCAGAACACGTCCATGGATCCCGCCCCTTCTCCCGTGCTGTTCTCGAAGGCGAGCACGCGGGGCCGCACGGCGCACTAATTCCAGGGCTCCAAGGCCCGCCACCTCATCAGCCGTGCGCGGCACCGCTGGACCGCACGGGCGCACGCCGTGTCCAGAGCTCGAAGCTCGTGAGGAAAAACGCGTCACCGTACGGCAGCTCATCCGTCGAGGATCCCGAATCCGACGGGCTCGTGGGGGCAGAACGTGCGAGGACCGGCCGGCACCACGGCGCCACCGGTCTTTCCACAGACCTGATCGGTCGGAGGTGTCGTAGGGGTCACCACGGCACCGACCGGACCACACACGTCCTGCCCTGGCAGACAGCGTCCGCCGGGCCCGTCAGAGATCCAGAACCTCTAATTGCTATCGAATTAGAGGTGTCGTCGGCGCGGACAGGCTTGCCCAGCGGTGCTGACCAGGGACAACGGGGGGTGTCCGTTTTGCCGGGCTCCTACTCCCGGTCACCCCTCCGGTCCCCCGCCGGAGGCAACCGTGCAAGCACCTGTCCAGCCCCCTTCCGGTGCAACCCTCCCGGCCACCAGTCCCGGGCCGGGAAGGCGCGGCGTGGGCCAGTTCGGCTCCCATCTCTAGGCCGCCCACCGCTCCGCGTGCGCGAACACCCCGGAACGCTCGGCGAGCATCGCGAGGACCTGGGCGCGGGCGGCGTCCACGGCCTGGTGCTCGGTGTCGGAGACGATGCCCAGGCGCCGCACGTGCGCGTACTCGTCCTCGTCCTTCCACTCCCACCGGGTGAGGTCGGGAGTGACCACCAGGTCCACGGTGAGGTCGAAGGTGTCGAACCCGGCCGTGGTGCGGCGGGTGGGGTGCTCGAAGTTGACGTACCAGTTCCGCAGCCGGCGCCCGTTTACGTCCGGGACGTAGAAGGCGTTGATGCTGAACCAGGCCGCCGGGGGCTTCCACAGCAGCAGGTCGGTCTCCTCCCACACACTGGCCGCAAGGTCCCACCAGCCGGACGCCAGCGCCTCGAACGCCTCCGTACGCGCCGACCGGTCCCCTTCGGTGCGGGCCTTCGCCTACAGGGCGGGCCACCGGGCCTGTGCGCCGGGCGCGCAGGCGGTCACCAGCGCCTCGCCGGTGTCGGCGACAACCCGCAGCGCCTGCTCGCTCCACACCCGGCCCGACCGGTGGACATCGCGTCGTACGACCGTCTGGCCCCTCTCGAAACCGTGCACCGGATCCTCCTTGGCCTTCCCCGGCCGGGAGGTCCGGCCCGGCTTGCCCAACCTCAGCCCACCCCGGCCGGGGTGGGCAAGCCTCCGTCCAGGTGTGGCTTGCCCAGGTGAGCCTTGGGCTTGCCCGCCCGACAGATCGGTCACCGGGGCAGGCATGACCGATCTCCTCAGCGATCGGTCAAACCGCAGGTCAGCGCACGTGACCGATCCATGCAACTCCCCCGGTGACCGGTCACCTGCCCTCGGTCAGCGCAGCCTCGCTGAGAGGCTCCGCGGCGGGGCTGCGACCGATCCCTCCCTGCTCGGCGTGCTCCGGCCGGGGTGGGCAAGCCTCCGATCCCGACGGCTTGCCCAGGCTCCCCTTGGGCTTGCCCGCGGCTACCGGCGGCGGCCGAACAGGCCGCGGTTCTTCTTCGCCTCCGCTTCGGCCACTTCGCGGGCCGCGGCCTCCTCCGCCTGGCGCCGCGCGGCCTTCTCCGCCTCCACCTGTTCCCAGTGTTCGCTCAGGCACGGCTCGCACAGCTCATCCCCCTCACCGCGCCAGCTGGACTGCCGGATCGACTGCCAGCGTTCGTCGGTGAACTTCGGTCCCGCACCGGGCACACAGCGGCCGCTGCGCCTCCCGGGCCGCGGCCTCCCGCTCCTTCTGCCGCCGGTGTGACTCCCTCGACTGCACCGCGTGCAGCTGGTCGCCGTCCGGGTTGGCCAGGGCCTCGCTCAGCGTCTGCCACTCATCCTCATCCCGTCCCAGCCTGCGCCACACCCTCCCCGCAGCCCCGGCCGGATCGGCCGTGATCCGCTCCAGCTCGGTGACGACCACGGGCACCGCCCGGTGGTAGTCGACCGCCGTGATGTCACCGCCCGCGTACTTGGTGCCGGCGAAGTAGGGACGGGCTGCCTGCTCCAGTCGCCGCATCCTGCTGGCTCGCTGCGCCTTCGTCTTACCCGTGAACACGAACGCCACCGGCACGTAGCCCTCCCGGCCGGTCGCCGGGTAGATCCGCGACCACAGCCGGAAGTCGTGCACCGCCACACCCTGACGGCGGGCCGCGTGTGCCTTGTCCTTGTCGGCCTTCGGCGCGAGCAGCTCGAACCACTCGGTGTAGCGGCGCACCTTGGCCACCAGGACGTCGACGGGCTCGGTGACGCGGTCGACCTCCAGGAGCATCACGGGAACGTTGGCGTCCGGGGCGCGCATCGTCAGGTCGGCGTACTGGGTGTAGCCGTACGGGAGGCGGTGGGCGGTCTCGGTCTGCCAGGACAGCGGGGTGCCGAACCCGGCTCCGGTGAGGACCGCGGCGGTCATCGTGACGGCGGCGGCGTGTTCGTCGAAGCCCTCGCCGGCGACCGGCTCTCCCTCGTCGTCGCAGCGCGGAGAGCCGCACGGTTTCCGGCAGCAGCTGCCTGGCTTCCTTGTGCCCTCGCTCGGTGAGCACCCACAGCTGGTGGTTCGACTCCAGTCGCGTTTCCACCCGAACCTTCCCGTCGCCCTTGAGGGCGTTGAGGGTGTCCCTCGTGATCCGGTCGTGCGCATCGCCGGGGCGCAGCATCCGCCACAGGTGTTCGGCGGTAGCCCTCTGGAAGATCCCGAGAGCCTTCAGCACTTCCTTCTTCCGGGCGTGGGTTGGCTTCCAGGTCTGCTTCGAAGACCCAGAAGGGTTGTCCGGGGCTGACCAGGGGATACGCGCCTGGCGGGCGAAGTGGCCGTGGAGGGGGCCGTGGAGGGGGCCTGCGGGTCCTGGTCGACGTCGCCGGCGGGCGTCTGGGCGGCGGCGGGGTGCGGTTCACGGTCGGGCTCGGGGGTGGGGTTGGTGGGCACGGTGTCCTCGGATTCTCCGGCCTGCCGGCCGGGACGGTGAGCGTCCGGCCCGCACGCCGATGTGCGCACGAGCCGGGGCCACCGTCGGAAGGACCCCCTTGACCGTCGTCTGACCCGCTCGCCAACGGCGGTCTCTTTCCTCCCGATTACTGCCCCTGTCGAGAGGATTTGTCCGTGACTGACTGTGACGACGCAGCACAGTTGGCCAATGAGCGGGCCAGATGTCGCTGGTCAGAGCGTTCTGACGCTTCGTAGTTGGCAACCAGTCGCCCCAAAATGGCAGGTGTCCCGTCTCAACTGAGTTGGCAGCGCATGATCCTCTGACCTGTAGCACTGCTAGGTGGTGTATGTTCACGCGCTGCTCCTGCACCGCCAGGTTTCCCCTGTGCCTCAGGTCACCTCAGCCAATCCTGGGCCACCACCGGCCATGTTGCGGCAGACGGCTGCTGGCCGGTCGTAGCCGGTGCCGACGCTGGGAAGGCCACCGAGGTGCCACATCCACGGTAGGCGCACGGCAGACGGGGGTTCCTATGGCGTTCACGGAGTTCGACACGGCGGAGTTACCGGCGGAGTACCGGTTCGACTGGTGGCGCGAGGTGGTCGCCCGGGGGGTGGCGCCGACCCGGATCACCAGCGACCACGCCGCCGACTTCGCGGGCAGCGCGGGGTCGCTGGACCTGGGGCGGCTCCAGATCACCACGATGTCCTTCCCCGGGCTCCGGTCGGAGCGAACCGCCGGGCTCATACGCCGCTCCGACCCCGAGACGTACGAGCTGACGCTGATCCTGGCCGGCGCGATGGTGGTGGGCCAGGGCCGCAACGAGACCCGGCTGCGTGCGGGCGACTTCGCGATGTGGACGTCGTCGCGCCCGTACAACGGCCACGCCGAGAGTGGCCCCGTCATCGGGGACTCGCGGGCGATCATCCTGCACCTGCCGCGCGCGCTGGTGCCGCTGCCCGAGGCGAAGATCGACCGGCTGCTCGCCGTCGGCATCCCGACCAGGTCAGGGACGGGCCGGGTGCTGGCCCAGTTCCTCGGCTCCGTGGTCCACGAGGCGCCCGTGCTGGACGCGACCGAACGGGAGCGGCTCGGCGGGACGAGCCTCGACCTGACGACGGGGTTCCTCGCCCACCACCTCGACGCCCAGGAGTACCTGCCGCCGGAGGCGCGGCACGCGATGCTGCTGGCCCGGGTCGACAGGTTCCTCCGGGACAACCTGTCGGACACCCGGCTCACCCCCCGTGCCGTCGCCGCGCAGCACCACATCTCCGTACGGCTCCTGCACCATCTCTTCCGTGGCCGCGACGAGAGCGTGGCGGCCACTATCCGCCGCCTGCGGCTCGAACGCTGCCGCGCGGACCTCGCCGACCCCCGGCTGCGCGCGATGCCTGTGCAGGACATCGGCGCGCGGTGGGGCCTGGTCAACGCCGCCACGTTCAACCGCCTGTTCCGCACCACCTTCGGGGTGACGCCCGGTGAGTACCAGCGCGCATCGCGAATGAAGGCTGCGCTCTTTGCCAATGACGGCGGCGGTCGCACACAGCAATGTTGTGGCCAGTGCGAAACACGTCGTCGATCAGAGGGGTAATTCCGTGGCAGAGCAAGGAACGTTCAGATCCATCGCGTGGGGGAGGGTCGTCGTCGCAGTGATGATGACGCTCTTCGCCCTGGCGGCCACAACGAGTGCGGCCGGTGCTTCCCCGGCAGCCGACCGGAATGGCACCCCGGGCTTCGCGGCGCAGGCGAGCTCTTTGGGGCTGACCAGCGGCCAGGCAGCAGGACTTCAGCGCACAGCCGACGGCTACCTGGCCAAGACAGACGGCACCCAGGTGGCGATCAACAAGATCGTGACCCGCGCCGGAGGGGAACTGCTCATCCCGCTGCCCGGAGAGAAGTACGCCCGTGATCTCGCCGACAAGAACGGCGCGCGGATCGCCGCCGCCGGCACCTGCCCGTACACCTACGTATGCGCGTTCGCACTCCCGAACTTCGAGGGTGTCCGCCTGAGCTTCTACGACTGCAACACGCTGAACAGCATTCCGTTCAGCGGGAACGGGTCTTGGAAGAACAACCAGGCATCTCACCTGCGGGCGAAGTTCTACGACATCAACGCCAATCTCGGCTGGACTTCGCCCGGAGGGTACAGCCAGGACAGCAACGCCCCCTGGGACTGGGTCTACTACCTCAGCCCCTGCTAGGCAGGGGCATTGCGTAGTCGAGGTTGGTCCGGTTCGCCGGGTTCATGCGTGACGTGACGTCATGTCCGGTGTGCGGTAAGGGAAACCGGGCAGCAGAGCAGGCACGGTGCTGGTGATCATGTGGTTGTCGAGACCCATGAGAACCGAGCGAGACCGTGCCTGCCCGAACATCATCGCCCA
>NZ_JBHWVM010000133.1:0-16147 GCF_042736805.1 Streptomyces sp. NPDC060031 | reverse complement strand
CTCGAATTCTGCGACTGCGACTGCAGATCCGTCAGAACCCGCGCCCCCATGTCGAACTTCATCAGACTCCTCCCTCACCCCGTCAGCCCAGCCGACCTCGTGCTCGGCATACCCATCAACTCAGGCACCACTGATGCAATCCAGACAGATTCTGTCACCCCGCACGACGGAGGTCGCGCCCAGGGTGGGCCCTGCGCCACGCCGCGACGGCAAGGTCCCGTTCGTCGCCCGTGAGCGTCGTGACGGAGGCCGCGAACTCCTTGACCAGCGGGATCTCACGACAGCCGCAGCAGTGGCACATGGCCCCAGTGCGAGGCGGTTACTCCCCTTCGCCCTCGAGGTTGCCCTCCGTGTCCAGGTAGACCTGGCGCAGGGCCTCCAGGACCTGCGGGTCCGGCTTCTCCCACATGCCGCGCGATTCCGCCTCCAGGAGACGCTCGGCGATCCCGTGCAGGGCCCAGGGGTTGGCCTCCTCCAGGAAGGCGCGGTTCTCCGGGTCCAGGACGTACGTCTCCGTCAGCTTGTCGTACATCCAGTCCGCGACCACGCCCGTCGTGGCGTCGTAGCCGAACAGGTAGTCCACGGTCGCCGCCAGCTCGAAGGCGCCCTTGTACCCGTGGCGGCGCATCGCCTCGATCCACTTCGGGTTCACGACGCGGGCGCGGAAGACGCGGGAGGTCTCCTCGACCAGGGTGCGCGTCTTGACCGTCTCCGGGCGGGTGGAGTCGCCGATGTACGCCTCCGGGGCCGTCCCGCGCAGCGCGCGGACGGTGGCCACCATGCCGCCGTGGTACTGGAAGTAGTCGTCGGAGTCCGCGATGTCGTGCTCGCGGGTGTCCGTGTTCTTCGCGGCCACCGTGATGCGCTTGTACGCGGTCTCCATCTCGTCGCGCGCCGGGCGCCCTTCGAGACCGCGGCCGTACGCGTACCCGCCCCACACCGTGTAGACCTCCGCGAGGTCGGCGTCCGTGCGCCAGTCGCGGGAGTCGATCAGCTGCAGGATGCCGGCGCCGTACGTGCCGGGGCGCGAGCCGAAGATGCGGGTGGTCGCGCGCCGCTCGTCGCCGTGCTCGGCGAGGTCCGCCTGCGCGTGGGCCCGTACGAAGTTCTCCTCGGCGGGCTCGTCCAGGGAGGCCGCCAGCCGGACCGCGTCGTCCAGCAGGCCGATCACGTGGGGGAAGGCGTCCCGGAAGAAGCCCGAGATGCGCAGGGTCACGTCGATGCGGGGACGGCCCAGCTCGGCGAGCGGGATCGGCTCCAGGCCGGTCACCCGGCGCGAAGCCTCGTCCCACACCGGGCGGATGCCGAGCAGCGCCATCGCCTCCGCGACATCGTCGCCCGAGGTGCGCATCGCGCTCGTGCCCCACAGGGACAGGCCGACGGAGGCGGGCCATTCGCCGTTGTCCGTGCGGTAGCGGGTCAGCAGCGAGTCGGCCAGGGCCTGGCCGGTCTCCCACGCGAGGCGGGAGGGCACGGCCTTCGGGTCCACGGAGTAGAAGTTGCGGCCGGTCGGCAGGACGTTCACCAGGCCGCGCAGCGGGGAACCGGACGGGCCGGCCGGGACGAAGGCGCCGTCCAGGGCGCTGACGACGTGCGCGATCTCGTCGGTCGTGCCCGCCAGGCGCGGGACGACCTCCCGGGCCGCGAAGTCCAGTACCGCGGCCACGTCCGCCGAGTGGCCGGCCGCGACCGAAGCCACCGTCCCGGGGGACCAGTTGGCGTCCTCCATCGCCTGGACCAGGGTGCGGGCCGCCTCCTCGGCCTCGTCGGCCGTCGTACGGGTCGCCGCGGACTCGTCGAGGCCGAGCGCCTCGCGCAGGCCGGGCAGGGCCGTCGTACCGCCCCAGATCTGGCGGGCGCGCAGGATGGCCAGGACCAGGTTGACCCGGGCCGGGCCGGTCGGGGCGCCGCCCAGGACGTGCAGGCCGTCGCGGATCTGGGCGTCCTTGACCTCGCACAGCCACCCGTCGACGTGCAGCAGGAAGTCGTCGAAGCCCTCGTCGTCCGGGCGCTCCTCCAGACCCAGGTCGTGGTCCAGCTTCGCGGCCTGGATCAGGGTCCAGATCTGGGCCCGGATGGCGGGCAGCTTCGCCGGGTCCATCGCCGAGATCTGGGCGTACTCGTCCAGGTGCTGCTCCAGGCGCGCGATGTCGCCGTACGACTCCGCGCGCGCCATCGGCGGGACGAGGTGGTCGACCAGGGTGGCGTGCACGCGGCGCTTGGCCTGGGTGCCCTCGCCCGGGTCGTTGACGAGGAAGGGGTAGATCAGGGGCAGGTCACCGAGCGCGGCGTCGGGCGCGCAGGCCGCGGACAGGCCGGCGTTCTTGCCCGGCAGCCACTCCAGGTTGCCGTGCTTGCCCAGGTGGATCATCGCGTCGGCGCCGAAACCGCCGTCCTCGGCGCGCGCCTGGATCCAGCGGTACGCGGCCAGGTAGTGGTGCGAGGGCGGCAGGTCCGGGTCGTGGTAGATCGCGATCGGGTTCTCGCCGAAGCCGCGCGGCGGCTGGATGAGGATGAGCAGGTTCCCGCGGCGCAGGGCCGCGAGCACGATGTCGCCCTCGGGGTTGGCGGAGCGGTCGACGAACATGTTGCCCGGGGCCTCGCCCCAGTGCTGCTCGACGCTGCCCCGGAGCTCGGCGGGGAGCTCGGCGAACCAGCGCTTGTAGTCCGCGGCCGGGATGCGGACGGGGTTGCGGGCCAGTTGCTCCTCGGTGAGCCAGTCCTGGTCGTGGCCGCCGGCCTCGATCAGGGCGCGGATCAGCTCGTCGCCGTCACCCGAGACGAGGCCGGGGATGCTCTCGACGGGACCGAAGTCGTAGCCGCCGGCGATGAGGGTGCGCAGCAGCTCGACGGCGCTGGCGGGGGTGTCGAGACCCACCGCGTTGCCGATGCGGGAGTGCTTGGTGGGGTACGCGGAGAGGACCAGCGCGACCTTCTTGTCGCGGCGTTCGATGTGCCGCAGCCGGGCGTGGCGTACGGCGATGCCCGCGACCCGGGCGGCCCGCTCGGGGTCGGCGACGTACGCGGGAAGGCCGTCCTCGTCGAGCTCCTTGAAGGAGAACGGGACGGTGATCAGGCGGCCGTCGAACTCGGGCACGGCGACCTGGGTGGCGGCGTCGAGGGGGGACAGGCCCTCGTCGTTCTCCTCCCAGTTGCTGCGCGAGCCCGTCAGGCACAGGGCCTGGAGGATCGGCACGCCCAGCGCGGCCAGCGCGCCGGCGTCCCAGGACTCGTCGTCGCCGCCCGCCGAGGCGGTCGCGGGACGGGTGCCGCCGGCGGCGAGGACGGTGGTGACGATCGCGTCGACACCGTCCAGCTCGGCCAGCAGCTCCGGCTCGGGGGTGCGCAGGGAGGAGACGTACAGCGGTACGGCCTGCGCGTCGTGGGCCTCGATGGCCTCGCACAGGGCGTGCACGAAGGCGGTGTTGCCGCTCATCTGGTGGGCGCGGTAGTAGAGCACGGCGATCCGCGGACCGGTGGTGTGCTGCGCGGTGCGCTCCAGGGGGCCCCAGGTGGGGGCGGCGGCGGGCGGCTCGAAGCCGTGGCCGGTGAGCAGGACGGTGTCAAAGAGGAAGCGGGCCAGCTGGTCCAGGTTGGCCGGGCCGCCGTGCGCGAGGTAGCCGTGCGCCTCGGCCGCGATGCCGATCGGAACCGTGGAGGCCTCCATCAGCTGGGCGTCGGGGGCCTGTTCGCCGGTCAGCACGACCACCGGGCGGGTCTGGCCGGGGGCCAGGAGGAGGTCGAGGCCGTCCTGCCAGGCGCGGAGGCCCCCGAGGAGGCGTACGACGACCAGGTCCACTCCGTCGAGGAGGCCGGGGAGGTCGTCGAGGGGAAGGCGGGAGGGGTTCGCGAACCGGTACGGGACGGGGCCGTCCGCGGCGGCGCGAGCGCTGAGCAGATCGGTGTCGGACGTCGACAGCAGCAGGATCATGCGGCGGCAGGCCTTCCTCGGGGTTTCCGCGCCCCGGGCAGTGAGGACAGCGGGAGTTCCTGACTCACCCCGCCCGTTGCTCCGCGGGGTTCACAGTGGCGGGACCGCGCCGGAATCGCACCGGGCTTCCTCCCAGGTCGCCGTCCTCGGCGACGACGGGCCGAGTGGCCCGTCGATGGTCATCCTAGGCGGCCGTCGCCCCGGCCGGCAGCGGGGGTCGTCGTGTGCGTCGGCGCTGCCGGGGCTCTGCCCCGGACCCCGCGCCTCAAACTCCGGCGAGGCCGGATTCGCTGGTCCGGGGTGTTGATGGACACAGGTCCGGGGACGGGAATCGTGGGTATGCTCGCCGCCATGCCCCAGCCCCCTGCCGCCGCATCGCGGGACGAACCCGTCATACGGGATCGTGGCGACGCCTGCCCCGGCGCGCTGCGGCTGCACGCGGCGGACGACGGGTTCCTCGCTCGGGTGCGGATCCCGGGCGGGCTCCTCAGTGCTTCGCAGGCGGCCGCGCTCGCCCTGGCCGCCGACCGGTTCGGCGACGGGCACCTGGAACTCACCTCGCGCGGCAACGTCCAGCTCCGCGGCCTCGCGGAAGGCTGCGGCCCGGGGCTGGCCGAACTGCTCGATGGGGCCGGACTGCTGCCGGCGCCCTCGCACGAGCGGATCCGGAACATCGTCGCCAGCCCACTGGCGGACCCCGCCGCGGTGCGCGCCCTGGACACGACGCTCTGCGCCGACCCGCGGGCCGCCGCCCTGTCCGGCCGGTTCCTGTTCGCCGTCGACGACGGGCGCGGGGACGTGGCCGCCCTCGACCCCGACGTGACCCTGCTCGCCCGGCCCGGCGGCCGGGTGCTCGTCCGGCTCGGCGCGGCCCCGGACGCCGCCGAGGTGGCCGCCGCCGACGCCGCGCGGGCCGCGCTGGAGGCGGCCCTGCACTTCCTGGCCGCCGCGGCCGCCGCCGGTACCCGGGCCTGGCGCATCGCCGAACTGCCCGACGAACACGCCCTGGACACCGGGGAGTTCACCACCCGGCTCATCGGGCGGGGCATCGGCGCGCGGTACGTCCCGGACGCGCCCCGCCCGTACGCCGACCCGCCCGCTCCCGGGGTGCACGCGGACGCGCTCTGCGTCCTGGTCCCCCTCGGCCGGCTCACCACCGCCCAATGGCGGGAGCTGCCCGGAGACCTGCGCGTCACGCCCTGGCGCAGCATCCTCGTCAGCGACACCGCCGCCCGCCCCGCGGGGCTCGTCACCTCGCCCGACGGCCCCTGGGAATCCGTCACCGCCTGTACCGGGCGGCCCGGTTGCGCCAAGTCCCTGTCCGACGTACGCGCCGACGCGCGGGCCGTCGCGCACCGGGCGCGCGGGCAGTTGCCCGTGCACTGGTCCGGGTGCGAGCGCCGGTGCGGGCATCCGCGCGGCACCGCCTGGGTCGACCTCGTCGCCACCCCCGAGGGGTACCGGATCGACGGGCGCCCCGTGCCCCCGAACGAACTTGCCGCGGCTGTCGCCGACGCGCGCAGCCAACCCCGAGTGTCCGAAGACGCAGTGAAGAAATGAGCGAGTACACCGTGTTCGAGTACGAGAAGGACGGCGCCGCGATCTACCGCCAGTCCTTTGCCACGATCCGCGCCGAGGCGGACCTCTCCGGGCTGCCCGCCTCGGTCGCCCAGGTCGCGGTGCGCATGATTCACGCCTGCGGGATGACCGACCTGACCCGGGACCTCGGATACACCCCCGACGTCGTGCTGCGCGCACGGGCCGCCCTGGAGGCGGGTGCGCCGATCCTGTGCGACGTGCAGATGGTCGCCAGCGGGGTCACCCGCAAGCGGCTGCCCGCCGACAACGAGGTGATCTGCACCCTCTCCGACCCGGCCGTGCCCGGTCTCGCCGCGAAGATGGGCACCACGCGCAGTGCCGCCGCCCTCGAAGTCTGGCGGGACCGGGGCCTGTTGGAGGGTTCGGTGATCGCCGTCGGGAACGCGCCGACCGCGCTGTTCCGGCTGCTGGAGATGATCGAGGAGGGCGCCCCGCGCCCCGCCGCCGTCATCGGCGTCCCGGTCGGCTTCATCGGCGCCGCCGAGTCCAAGGATGCGCTGGCCGAACACCCCTCGGGGCTGGACCACTTGATCGTCCGGGGCCGGCGCGGCGGCAGCGCCATGGCCGCCGCGGCCGTCAACGCCATCGCGAGCGTGGCCGAATGAGCGCCGGACGCCTCTACGGGGTCGGGCTCGGGCCGGGCGACCCCTCCCTGATGACCCTGCGCGCGGTCGAGGTGATCGCCGAAGCCGATGTCGTCGCCTACCACAGCGCCCGCCACGGCCGCTCCATCGCACGCTCCATCGCCGCCGAGCACCTGCGCGCGGACCACATCGAGGAACCGCTGGTCTACCCGGTCACCACCGAGACCACCGACCACCCCGGCGGCTACCAGGGCGCGATGGAGGAGTTCTACGAGGCCTCCGCCGCCCGGCTCGCCGCGCACCTGGACGCCGGCCGGACCGTCGCCGTGCTAGCGGAGGGCGACCCGCTCTTCTACGGCTCGTACATGCACATGCACAAGCGGCTCGCGGACCGGTACGAGGCCGAGGTGATCCCGGGGGTGACCTCCGTGAGCGCCGCCGCCGCCCGGCTCGGCACCCCGCTCGTCGAGGGCGAGGAGGTGCTGACGATCCTGCCCGGCACCCTGCCCGAGGAGGAGCTCACCGCGCGCCTCGCCGCGACCGATTCGGCGGTCGTGATGAAGCTCGGCCGCACCTTCCCCGCCGTGCGGCGGGCGATGGAGGGCAGCGGCCGGCTCGCCGAGGCGCGGTACGTCGAGCGGGCCACCATGGCCGGGGAGCGCACCGGCTCCCTCGCCGACGTCGACCCCGAGAGCGTGCCGTACTTCGCCGTGGCCGTCGTGCCCAGCCGGATCGGCAACCCGGGCAGCGTGCCGTCCGGCCCCGGCGAGGTCGCGGTCGTCGGCACCGGCCCGGCCGGGCCGCTCTGGCTCACCCCGCAGACCCGGCGGGTGCTGGCCGACGCCGAGGTGCTGGTCGGGTACACGACGTACCTGGACCGGGTCCCGGTGAAGCCGGGCCAGATCCGGCACGGCTCGGACAACAAGGTGGAGTCGGAGCGCGCCGAGTTCGCCCTCGACCTGGCCCGGCGCGGCAAGCGCGTGGCCGTGGTCTCCGGCGGCGACCCCGGCGTCTTCGCCATGGCCACTGCGGTCCTGGAGGTGGCCGGCCAGGAGGAGTACAAGGACGTGCCCGTACGGGTCCTGCCCGGGGTGACCGCCGCCAACGCGGCGGCCGCCGCGGCCGGCGCCCCGCTCGGCCACGACTACGCCACCATCTCGCTCTCCGACCGGCTCAAGCCCTGGGAGGTCATCGCGGAGCGGCTGCGCGCGGCCGCCGCGGCCGATCTGGTGCTGGCCCTGTACAACCCGGGCTCGCGCAGCCGCACTTGGCAGGTGGCGCAGGCCCGCGAGCTGCTGCTGGAGCTGCGTTCGCCGCAGACCCCGGTGGTCGTCGCGCGCGACGTGGGCGGCCCCGGGCAGTCGGTGCGCATCGTCACGCTCGCCGAACTGGAGCCGGCCGAGGTGGACATGCGGACGATCCTGCTGATCGGGTCCTCGCAGACCCGGGTCTCGGAGCGCGCCGACGGATCGAGGATCACCTGGACGCCGCGCCGCTACCCGTGACCGGGTGAGGCGTACGGGCCGGCGGGCCGGGCGGGTGCACCGCCCGACCCCCGGCCCGGCCTCCCGGGCGCACCGCGTCCTTACGGATTCCGCGCGCCGCCGAGCCAGCGCAGGGCCGCCGTCACCGAACCGGCCTCCGCGACGTCCTGGGGGACCGGGGGCCGGCGTACGACCAGGACCGGGATGCCCGCCTCGCGGGCCGCGGTCAGCTTCGGGGCGGTGGCGGAGCCGCCGCTGTCCTTGGTCACCACGACGTCGATCCGGTGCCGGGCCAGCAGCTGCCGCTCGTCGTCGAGGGTGAACGGGCCGCGGGCGAGCCGGACTTCGAGCCGTGGCGGCACCGGCGCGGTCGGCGGGTCCACCGAACGCACCAGGAACCAGGTGTCGGTGAGGTGCGCGAAGGTGTGCAGGCCCATCCGGCCGGTGGTCAGGAACACCCGGCCGCCGAGGCCCGGCAGCAGGGCGGCCGCCTCGGACAGCGAGTCCGTGAAGGTCCAGTCGTCGCCCGGCCCCGGGGCCCAGCCGGGACGGCGCAGCGCCAGCAGCGGCACCCCGGTGAGCGCCGCCGCCCCGGCCGCGTTGAAGCTCATCCGCTCCGCGAAGGGGTGGGTGGCGTCGATGAGGTGGGTGACGCGGTGGGCGCGGATCCAGGCCGCCAGCCCGGAGGGTCCGCCGAAACCGCCGATCCGGGTCTCACCCGGCGGAAGCACGGGGGCGGCGACGCGCCCGGCCAGCGAAGTCGTCACCCGGGCCGCCCCCGGCAGGGCGGGCGGGGTGTCCGGGGCGTCAAGGGCGTCCGGGGTGCCGGGGGTGCCCGTCAGGGCCTCGGCGAGGCGGCGGCCCTCGGTCGTACCGCCGAGGATCAGGACGTGCGGGCGGGCCGCTTCAGCAGACATGCCGGTCGCGCTCGGGCGAGTACAGGTGGCTGTCGCGGAACTGCTCGGCGCCCAGGGTCCGGCCGACCAGGATGACGGCGGTGCGGACCAGCCCGGCCTCCTTCACCTGGGCGGCGATGTCGGCCAGCGTGCCGCGCAGGATCAGCTCGTCGGGGCGGCTGGCCATCGCGACCACCGCGACCGGGCACTGGGCCCCGTAGTGCGGCAGCAGCTCGTCCACGACCCGGTCGACGTAACGGGTGGCCAGGTGCAGCACCAGCAGGGCGCCGCTGCGGCCCAGCGTGGCGAGGTCCTCGCCGGGCGGCATCGGCGTGGCCTGCTGGGCGATCCGGGTCAGGATGACGGTCTGGCCGACGGTGGGGACGGTCAGCTCCCGCTTCAGCGCCGCCGCCGCGGCGGCGAAGGCCGGTACGCCCGGGACGACCTCGTAGGGAATGGCGGCCGCGTCGAGCCGTCGCATCTGCTCCGCGACGGCGCTGAAGATCGAGGGGTCGCCGGAGTGGAGCCGCGCCACGTCCTGTCCGGCCGCGTGGGCCCGTACGCACTCGGCGATGATCTCGTCGAGGTTCAGCTGCGAGGTGTCGACCAGCCGGGCGTCCGGCGGGCACTCGGCCAGCAGTTCGCGCGGCACGAGGCTGCCCGCGTACAGGCAGACCGGCGCCGCGGCGAGGGTCCGGGCACCGCGCACCGTGATCAGGTCGGCGGCGCCGGGGCCCGCACCGATGAAGTACACGGTCATGTCTGATCCTTCTCCTCGTTCGTCTGCGTCTGCGTCTGCGTCGGCTTCGTGACCGACCACTGGGTGACCGGCATCGCCTGCCGCCAGCCCGTGAACCCGCCGACGGGCACGGCGTGCGCGACGGCCAGCTTCACCAGTTCGCCGCCGTGGCGCCGGTAGCGGTCGGCGAGGACCGCCTCCGACTCCAGGGTGACGGTGTTGACCACCAGCCGGCCGCCGGCGGGCAGCGCCGCCCAGACCGCGTCGAGGAGGCCCGGTGCGGTCAGGCCGCCGCCGATGAACACCGCGTCGGGCGCGGGCAGTTCGGCGAGGGCCTCGGGCGCGGGGCCGGTGACCACGCGCAGGCCGGGGACGCCGAGCGCCGCCGCGTTACGGGTGATCCGCGCGGCCCGCTCGGGATTGCGCTCCACCGAGACGGCCCGGCAGGAGGGGTGGGTCCGCATCCACTCGATGCCGATGGAACCGGAGCCGCCGCCGATGTCCCACAGCAGCTCGCCGGGGGCGGGGGCCAGGGCGCACAGGGTCGCGGCGCGGACGTGGCGCTTGGTGAGCTGGCCGTCGTGCTCGTAGGCGGTGTCGGGCAGCCCGGGGGTGGCGCCGAGCCGCGGCACGTCGGCGGCGGGGTCCCGGCGGCAATCCACGGCGACCACGTTCAGCGGGTCGCCGGGAGCGTGGTTCCAGTCGTGCGCGTGGCCCTCGTACGCGTCCTCGCGCTCGGATCCGAGCTGTTCCAGCACCCGCATCCGGCTGGGCCCGAAGCCCCGCTCTCGAAGCAGAGCAGCGATCTCGTTCGGGGTCACCGCTCCGGCGCTCAGCACCAGCACCCGCCGGCCCTCGTACAGCGCGGCCGCGAGCCGGGCCACCGGGCGGCCGACCACGGTGACCACCTCGGTGTCCTCCACGGGCCAGCCCAGGCGGGCGCAGGCGTACGACACGGAGGAGGGGTGCGGCAACACCCGCAGGCGCTCCGGCCCGAGTTCCTCGGACAGGGCGCGGCCGATCCCGTAGAACATCGGGTCGCCGCTGGCCAGCACCGCGATCCGGCGCCCCGCGTGCTCCGCCGCCAGCTTCGGCACGGCCGGCCGCAGCGGGCTCGGCCACGCCACCCGCTCGCCGGCGCACTCCCCGGAGGGCAGCAGGTCCAGCTGGCGGGGCCCGCCGATGAGCACCTCGGCGCCGGACAGCGCGGCCCGTGCGGCGGAGGTGAGCCCGGCCCAGCCGTCGGCACCGAGGCCGACGACCGTGACGGGTACGGGCGGGGGTGCGGAGCTCACTGCGGGCTACCTCGGGGAAGGGTTCGGGGCGGGACTCGGCGGGGGGTTCGGGGCGGGATTCGGCGACGGAAGGGAATGGACCCGCAGCCTACTGGCCCGCAGCCCGCGCTCCAGGACCAGGGTGACCACCACCGAGGCCGCGGCCAGCGCCGTCATCGCCGCGGACGCGGAGGTGTACTGGGCGACGGCCCCGGCGAGCGCCGCACAGAGCCCCTGCGCCGTCAGCATCCCGGCCGAGTGCAGCCCGAGCGCCTGCCCCTGCGTACCGTCGGGGAGCAGTGCGACCAGCCGCTCCTGCATCAGCAGCCCGGCGCAGTAGCCGACGGATGCGACGGTCACGGCGGCCGCCGCCAGGACGGGGCCCGGGTGCAGGGCGAAGACGAGGTAGGGCACGGCGAGCAGCAGCCGCAGCGGCGACGCCAGCCGGGCCCGCCGGCGCGCCGGGAGGAACCGCCCGGCGACGGTGTCCCCGACGAGCATCCCGGCGGCCGAGCAGCCGAACAGCAGCCCGGCGTGGGCGGGGTCGTAGGGGACGAAGAGGGACTCGCAGCCGACGACGAGGCCGTTGGGCACCCACATCGCGAGGTACAGCGTGCGCCGTGCCGGGTCGGAGAACAGGAAGGCGTTGGTGCGCCAGGTCTGCGCCACGGAGGGCCGCCCGGTCGCACGCGGCGTGCGGCGGCGCAGCCCGAGCCGCACGGTGAGCGCGGCGGCCAGCGAGAGCCCGGCGGCCGCCAGGAGCGTGCCGCGCGGGGAGAGCGCGGTGACCAGCACCCCGCCGACGGCGAAGCCGGCGATCTGTGTGGCCCCGGCGCAGACGGCGAGCAGCGAGCGGCCCGGCAGGTAGTCCTCGGGCGGCAGGATCTCGGTGAGCAGTCCGTACCGCACCCCGCCGGCGAGGGAATCGGCGAGCCCCTGGGCGAGCAGCACGGCGAACGCCGCCCCCAGAGGCAGACCGGGCGCGGCGGTCAGGGCGGTGCCGAGGGCGGTGAGCACGCAGAGCCGGCCGAGGGCGGCGCGCGGTTCCAGCCGATCGGCGGCGGACAGCAGCACGGTCGCGCCGAGCAGCTGCGTGAAGGACGGTCCGAACATGGCGAGCGCGGCGAGCAGCGGGCTGCGGGTTCGGTCGTAGACGAGGACGGCGAGGGCCAGCCCGCTGACGGTGGAGGCGCCGACGCGCAGGGCCGCGGCGACGAAGAAGGGCGTGAACTCGGGGGTGCGGGCGAGGGCGCGGTAGGTCCGTGGCATGCGCGGAGTTTCCGGCGCGGCGCGGAGGCGGCCTAATGTTTCGTGTACAGGCGAAACCAGGGGCCCTGAGGGGCGCCTGCCGGGCGGCCGCGCTCGGCCTTGCCGGACAGGCGGACAGGCGGACAGCCGGAGCCGACAGACGGACAGACGGACAGACGGACAGCCGGAGCCGGACAGACGACCAGCCGGAGCCGGACAGCACGACGGAGGGGGCGGGGCCATGGGCTGGTGGCGGATCGACAGCGACGCCCTCGCGGGCAGCCGCTTCGTGGTGTCCGCGCTGGCCGAGACCACGGCCGCGCTGATGGCGCTGGAGCAGCGGACGCCGCCCGCGCACCCGGCCGAGCGGGCCTGGCTCGCGGACCGGCTCCCGCACTACCGGGCCCGCCTGGCGGCCGAACCCGCCACCGCCGCGCTCGTACGGGCGGCCCTCGGGCGGCAGTGGCTCGCCGGGTTCCTCACCCCGCCGCCGGACGGACGGCCCTTCGAGGACGAGCTCGCCCCGATCCGCGCCACCCCCGACGCGGTGGTCCGTACGGACCTGCGCGCCGCCTCCGCACTCCCGGACTCCCTCGCCCGCGCCCGGGGGCTCGGACCGCGGACGGCGGAGCTGCTGGAGTGGGTGTGGGCCGAGGCCGTGCGCCCCGACTGGGAGCGCCGGCGCCGGGTCGCCGAGGCCGACGTCCTGGTCCGCACCGCGCAGTTGAGCCGCGGCGGGTGGGCGGCGGCCCTGTCCGGGATGCGGCCGGGCATGGCGTGGCTTGGCGGGGGACGGCTGCGGATCAACCTCCAGGACCGGCCGCCGCGGGAGCTGTCGGGGCAGGCCGGGCTGGTCTTCGTACCGGTGACGACCCGGCACGCGTGGGTGTCCTGGGCCGGGCGGCACCGGCACGCCCTGGTGTACCCGTGCGAGGGCCAGCTCGCGCAGTCGGGCCCGGTCCCGGCCCCGGCCGCGCTGGTCCGGCTGCTCGGCCCCGTACGGGCGCGGGTGCTGGTGCTGCTGGAGAGCCCGAAGTCGACGACTCAGCTCGTGGCGCTGACGGGGCTGAGCCTGGGCGCGGTGGCCGGACAGCTGAAGGTGCTCCTCGCCGCCGGGCTGGTCCTGCGCCGGCGCACGGGGCGTACGGTGCTCTACAGCCGGGTCGCGGCCGGGGACGTGCTGGTGTCGGCGGCCACGGGAACCGAGCAGGGCGAGTAGCGAGCAGCGAACAGCAGTAGCGGTGAGCGAACAGCAGTATCGAGCGGCGAGGAGCTGTCATGCCGGGCTGGAAGGCCGAGCACATACCCGATCAGAGCGGCCGCACCGCGGTCGTCACCGGGGCCAACAGCGGGATCGGCTACATCGCCGCCCGGGAGCTCGCGCGGCGCGGCGCCTACGTGCTGCTGGCCTGCCGCAGCGCGGCCCGCGGCCGGGCCGCGGTCATCCGGCTGCGCGCCGAAGTGCCCGGTGCGGAGGTGGAGTTCGCGCCCTTGGACCTCGCTGACCTCGGCTCCGTGAGGGAGTTCGCGAAGAGCTACGGGCAGGGCCGACGGACCTTGGACCTGCTGGTGAACAACGCCGGGGTGATGGCGCTGCCGTTCGGGCGGACCGCCGACGGCTTCGAGACGCAGTTCGGGGTCAACCACCTCGGCCACTTCGCCCTGACCGGACTGCTGTTGCCGCAGCTGCTGGCCGCCGCCCCCGGAGCCCGCGTCGTCAACGTCTCCAGCGGCTTCCACGCGCTCGGCGACATCGACTTCACCGACCTCGACAGTGCGCGCGACTACCGGCGCTGGGTGGCGTACGGCCGCTCCAAGACCGCCAACCTCCTCTTCACCCACGAGCTGTCCCGCCGCCTCGCCGCCGCCGGCTCCGGGATCGTCACGGCCGCCGCCCACCCCGGCTACGCCTCCACCAACCTGCACTCCGGGGCCTCGACGCAGGAGGGCCGCACGCTGACGTCCCGGGTCATGGCGCTCGGGAACACCGTCATCGCCCAGCCCGCGGCCTCCGGCGCGCTGCCCACCCTGTACGCGGCCACCGCGCCCGGGGTGCGGCCCGACGATTTCTTCGGGCCGCGGCTCGGCTGGCGCGGGGCGCCCGCGCGTTCCTGGCGGGCGAAGTGGACCCTGGACGACAAGTCCGGTGAACGGCTCTGGTTCGCCTCCGAGAAGCTCACAGGAGTCTCCTGCGCATCACTATCGCGCTGACGCCCCGGGGATCAACTTCGGCTGCCCGCCGGTCACGTCCGGCCTGGAGTCGCAGCCCCGACCGGCGCCACCGCCCTCCCGGACCACGACCCCTGGTTCGGGCTGGACGAGGCCACGCGCAGCCAGGTGTTCACCGGCGACGCCACGACGGCCACGTGAAGGTCACGCGGACCGTCCTGTCCTGAGCGTGTCCGGCCGGGCGCCCCGCCCGTGAGCCCGTCCGCCCCCGGGTGCCTCAGGGCGCCCCGGCCGGGACCTGACCCCGCGCGGGCGCTGCGGGAGACTCGGCGGCATGGACGACGACATGGACAATCACCCAGCGGGGCACGATCACGCGGTGGTCCTGGGGGCGGGTCTGGCGGGGCTGCTCGCGGCGCGCGTCCTCGCGAAGAGGTTCGCGTGCGTGACCGTGCTGGAGCGGGACGAACTCGCGGACGCCGGGCCGGCCTTCCGGCCCGGCGTGCCGCAGTCCCGGCACGTGCACGTGCTGTGGTCGCGGGGCCTGCAGCTGATGGAGGAGCTGCTTCCCGGCGTCACCCGCGAGCTGCGGTCCGGCGGGGCGTCCCTGCTGGAGTCGCCGCGGGACCTCCTGTGGCTGAGCCCGGCCGACTGGTTCGGCCCCGTGCCCGGGACCCGGGTGCTCGTGGGCAGCCGGGAGCTGATCGACTGGACGGTACGGCGGGAGGTGCTGCGCGACGAGCGCATCCGGATCCGCCCCGGCTGCCCGGCCACCGGACTCGTCGCCGGGCCGGACGGCCGTTCGGTGACCGGCGTGGAGCTGCGTGAGGGGGAGCCGCTCGCCGCGGGCTTCGTGGTCGACGCGACCGGGCGGACCTCCAAAGCCCCGGCGTGGCTCGCCGCGCTCGGCTACGCGGCCCCGAAGACCACGCGCTACGACTCCCATCTCGGGTACTCCAGCCGCTACTTCGAGATCCCGTCGGATCCCGCGCGGCGCTGGCAGGCGATGTACGTACAGGGCCGCCCGGACAGCCCGCGCGGAGGGGTGCTGGTACCGCTGGACGGCGGCCGCTGGCTCGCGACGCTCATCGGCAACGGCGAAGACGCCCCGCCGACCAAGGACGAGGAGTTCCTGGGCTTCGCGCGCAGCCTGCGCAGCCCGGCCCTGTACGACGCCATCCGCGACGCCAAACCCCTCTCGTCCCCGACCGGCTTCCGGAGCACCGCGAACGAATGGCGCCACTACGAGCGTCTGGAGCGCTGGCCGGCCGGCTTCGTGGTCCTCGGCGACGCCGCCTGCCGGTTCAACCCCGTGTACGGACACGGGATGACGGTGGCCGCGCTCGCCGCTGACGCCCTGGCCGCCGAGATCCGTACCCTCTCCGCCCGGGACGTCGCCGGGGCCGCGCGGCGGATCCAGCGGCGTACGGTCGCCGCGGCCGCCGTGGCCTGGCAGATCGCCACCAGCGAGGACCTGCGCTACCCGGGGACGGAGGGGCCGCCACCGGACCGGGCCACCCGGATGCTGCAGGGCTACATGTCCCGGGTGATGGTGGGCGCCAACTCCGACCCGGAGATATCCGGCCGGTTCTTCGGGGTGCTGTCCCTGACCGCCTCGCCCAACACCCTGCTCAGCCCGGGGACGATGATCCGCGTCCTGTCCAAGTGGCGGCTGCCGACGGCTCCCGTGACGGCCGACTACCCGCCCCACCACCGGCCACAGACCTAGGCAGTGTCTTCAAAGGGGTTTGAGCCAGAGAAACAGGGACGCGATGGTGACGGCTGCCTGGTAGGACTCGCGGGTTTTGTCGTAGCGAGTGGCGATCGCGCGGTACTGCTTGAGGCGGTTGAAGCAGCGTTCGACGACGTTGCGCTTCTTGTAGAGCTGTTTGTCGAAGGCGGACGGTCTGCCTCCGTTGCGGCCGCGGCGGGATCGGTTGGCCCGCTGGTCACGGCGTTCGGGGATGGTGTGGCTGATCCCGCGTTTACGCAGGTAGGCGCGTATCTTGCGGGAGCTGTAGCCCTTGTCGCCCAGGACGTGGTCCGGGCGGGTTCGGGGCCGTCCGGGCCCGGCCCGGCGGACCTTGATGGTGTCCATGACCTCCTCGAAGCGGGTGCAGTCGGCGGCGTTGCCGCCGGTGAGGACGAAGCCGAGCGGCCGGCCGCGACCGTCGCAGGCCAGGTGGATTTTCGTGGTCAGTCCGCCTCTGGATCGTCCGAGGG
>NZ_JBHWVM010000132.1:0-16837 GCF_042736805.1 Streptomyces sp. NPDC060031 | reverse complement strand
CCCCCGTGGGCGGCGGGGCGCGGGCAGGTCCGTGGCCGCTCAGGCGGCAGTGCGGGTGAAGTCCATCGTCCAGTTGTGGACCTGAGCGCGCTCGCCCCCGCCGCGACCACCGGCCGGTCAGGAAGCGGGTAGGCCCGACGCGCGGCGGGTCTGGGCACGGACCGCGCCCATGCTCGCCGCGATGACCAGGGCGATGGCCACCGCGTCCAGGGCCGACAGGGCCTGGTGCAGGACCAGGAAGCCCGCCGTCGCGGCGATGGCCGGCTCCAGGCTCATCAGGATCGCGAAGGTCGGGGCCGGCAGCCGGCGCAGCGCCAGCAGCTCCAGCGTGTACGGCAGGACCGAGGACAGTACGGCCACGCCCGCGCCCAGGGCGAGGGTGCTCGGCGCGAGGAGGGCGGAGCCCGCCTCGATCACGCCCAGCGGGAGGGACAGGACCGCCGCGACCGCCATCGCCAGGGCGAGCCCGTCCGCCTGCGGGAAGCGCCGGCCGGTGCGGGCACTGAAGACGATGTACGCCGCCCACATCACGCCCGCGCCCAGCGCGAAGCCCGCACCCAGCGGGTCGAGGCCGCCGAAGCCGCCGCCGTGGCTGGAGAGCAGGACCACGCCGGCCAGGGCCAGGGCCGCCCACAGCACGTTCATCAGGCGGCGGGACACGAAGACGGACAGGGCCAGCGGGCCGAGCACCTCCAGGGTGACGGCCGGGCCCAGCGGGATGCGGTCGACGGCCTGGTAGAAGAGGCCGTTCATCGCGGCCATCGTCACGCCGAACCACACCACGGTGGTCCAGTCGGCGCGGGTGTGGCCGCGCAGCTTGGGCCGGCACAGGAGCAGCAGCACGAGCGCCGCCACCGCCAGCCGCAGCGTGACCACGCCCGCCGCGCCCGCCCTGGGCATGATCAGCACCGCGAGGGCGGCGCCGAACTGCACCGAGATCCCCGCCGCGACCACCAGCGCGATCGGCCCGAGGCCACCGGCACCCTTGGCCGGGCGCGGGCCCGCGGCGGGGGCGGCCGAAGGCGCGGCGGACGAGGCGGAGGCCATGGCGGATGAGGCGGGATCCGTCACGGGAGGAGGGGAGGGGCAGGGTGCGGGGGGCATCTCTCCAGGCTACGGCGCCTGTAAGGACCGTGCAGGAGTGTTCTGCCTTACATTGCGCACACCCCCTTAACCTCCGCTACAGCTTCTTCAAGCCACTCGTCTCATCCGGTGGACTCGCCTCGAAGCCCCGGACCAGGACCCGATACGCTCCGCTCGTGGCCGAGATCCAGATTCCCGCTGACATCAAGCCCGCCGACGGACGCTTCGGCGCGGGCCCCTCCAAGGTGCGGACCGAGGCGCTGGACGCCCTGGCCGCCACCGGTACCTCCCTGCTCGGAACCTCGCACCGCCAGGCCCCGGTCAAGAACCTGGTCGGCTCGGTGCGCCAGGGCATCCGGGACCTCTTCTCCCTCCCCGAGGGCTACGAGGTGATCCTGGGCAACGGCGGCTCCACCGCCTTCTGGGACATCGCGACCGCCGGTCTCATCGAGCGGAAGTCGCAGCACCTCACCTTCGGCGAGTTCTCCTCGAAGTTCGCCACGGCCGCGAAGCTCGCGCCGTGGCTGGACGCGCCCTCCGTGATCTCCTCCGAGCCGGGCACGCACCCCGAGCCGGTGGCGGAGGCGGGCGTGGACGTGTACGCGTACACCCACAACGAGACCTCGACGGGTGTCGCGGCGCCGATCAAGCGCGTCACGGGCGCCGACGCCGGTTCGCTCGTTCTGGTGGACGCGACCTCGGGCGCGGGCGGCCTGCCGGTGGACATCACCGAGAGCGACGTCTACTACTTCGCCCCGCAGAAGTCCTTCGCCTCTGAGGGCGGCCTGTGGCTGGCCGCGTTCTCCCCGGCGGCCCTGGAGCGCGCCGCGCGCGTGCACGCCTCCGGCAGCCGGCACATCCCGGAGTTCTTCTCGCTGCCGACGGCGATCGACAACTCGCTGAAGAACCAGACGTACAACACCCCGGCGCTCTCCACCCTCTTCCTGCTGAACCAGCAGCTGGAGTGGATGAACGGCCAGGGCGGCCTGGAGTTCACGACCGGCCGTACGGCGGCCAGCGCGCGCAACCTGTACGGCTGGGCGGAGGCGTCGAAGTACGCCACCCCCTTCGTCCAGGACGCCGACAAGCGCTCCGCCGTCATCGGCACGATCGACTTCTCCGACGACATCGACGCGGCCGCGGTCGCCAAGGTGCTGCGCGCCAACGGCATCGTGGACACCGAGCCGTACCGCAAGCTCGGCCGCAACCAGCTCCGTGTCGCGATGTTCCCGGCGATCGACCCGGCGGACGTGCAGGCGCTGACCGCGTGCATCGACTACGTGATCGAGCAGCTCTGACCGGCACGCCCCGAACCATCCGGAGCCCCCGGTGACCACGACGCGTCCCCGGGGGCTCCGGCGTTCCTCGTGGGGGTCCGGGACCGTGACGTTCCTCAACGACGGCAGCACCGCCGTCCCCGCCGTCGACGACGTACAGACCTTCAAGCAGGACGCCTTCCCGACCGACAAGGTCTACGGCGACACCCACGGCAAGGCCGAGCTCCGCCTGATCACCTGCGGCGGCAGCCTCACCCCGGACCGCCACTGGGACGCCAACGTCGTGGTGTTCGCCCACCTCACGGGCAAGGCGTAGGCATTCACGCGATACCTTCAGGAGGTTCGGGGCAGGTTCGAAGGCCCGGCATCCTTGAAGACGGCACAGCTGGAGGCAGCGGCGTGAGCGTGCGAGTAACGGCGGCCCAGAGCGGCGTGGACCCCTTCGGCACGGCCCGGCTGCGACGCGGGGTGCTCGACGCGTGGGGCGCGGGCCCCGCCCGCTTCCGCGAGGACGCCAACGCCGAGGAGGATCTGGCGCTCGGCGGCTACCGGGACCGGCTCGTCATCGAGCTGGCGCAGAACGCCGCCGACGCGGCGGCCCGCGCCCGGGTCCCCGGCCGGCTGCGGCTCACGCTGCACCCCGGCAGCCCGGACGAGGGCGGCCACGCCGTGCTCGCCGTCGCCAACACCGGGGCCCCGCTGGACGCGACGGGCGTGGAGTCGCTGAGCACCCTGCGGGCCTCCGCCAAGCGGGAGCCCACCGGGAGCGCCGGGAGCGCCGGGGCCGACGGCTCGGGCAGCCCGAGCGGGTCCGGGGACACCGTCGGCCGCTTCGGCGTCGGCTTCGCCGCCGTCCTCGCCGTCACCGACGAGCCCGCGGTCCTCGGCCGCCACGGCGGAGTGCGCTGGTCGCTGCCCGAGGCCCGCGAACTGGCCCGGGGCGCCGCCGTCGGCAGCCCCGGCCTCGGCGACGAGCTGCGCCGCCGCGACGGGCACGTCCCGCTGCTGCGCCTCCCGCTGCCCGCCGAGGGCACCGCGCCCGACGCGTACGACACCGTCGTGGTCCTCCCGCTGCGCGACGCCGCCGCCGAGGAGCTCGCACAGCGCCTCCTCGCCGGCATCGACGACGCCCTGCTCCTGACCCTGCCCGGCCTGCACGAGGTCATCGTCGACACCCCCGCCGGAGGTGTGCGGACCCTGCTGCGCCGCGCCGAAGGCCCGTACACCGTCATCGAGGACTCCGCCGGCCGGACCCGGCGCTGGCGCACCGTCCGCCACGGCGGCCCCATCGAGCGGGCGCTGCTCGCGGACCGGCCCGTCGAGGAACGGCTGCGGCCCGTCTGGACCGTCTCCTGGGCCGTGCCCGTCGACGCCGAGGGCGCCCCGGAACGCCCCGACACCGCCCCCGTGGTGCACGCGCCGACCCCGACCGACGAACCGCTCGGCATCCCCGCGCTGCTCATCGCGACCCTGCCGCTGGACACCTCGCGCCGGCACCCCGCGCCGGGGCCGCTGACCGACTTCCTGGTGGAGCGCGCGGCCGACGCGTACGCCGAACTGCTCGGCTCCTGGGACCCGGTGAGCACCGCGCTCGTGGACCTCGTACCGGGCCCGCTCGGCAAGGGCGAGCTCGACGGGGCCCTGCGCGCGGCCGTGCTCCAGCGGCTCCCCCGGACCGCCTTCCTCGCGCCCGCCGCCCCTTCCGAGGACCCCGACGAGCGGGCGGCCCTGCGCCCCTTCGAGGCCGAGGTGGTGGAGGGCGCGGGCGCCGACACCGTACGGGTCCTCGCGGAGGTCCTGCCGACCCTGCTCCCGGCCGGTCTCGAACGCCGCGCCGAGCTGCGCACCCTGGGCGTCGGCCGGCTCCCGCTCGGCGACGCCATCGAGCGGATCGCGGGCATCGAGCGCACCCCCGACTGGTGGCACCGGCTGTACGACACCCTGGCCGGCGTGGATCCGGACCGCCTGTCCGGGCTGCCCGTGCCGCTGGCCGACGGGCGCACCACCATCGGCCCCCGCCACGTCCTGCTCCCCTACGCGGACACCCCCGCGGACCTGGCCCGGCTCGGCCTGAAGGTGGCCCACCCGGACGCGGTGCACCCGCTGCTGGAGAAGCTCGGAGCGCTCCCGGCCACGCCCCGCGCGGTCCTGACCACCCCGCAGGTACGGGCCGCCGTGGCGGCCTCGCTCGACGCCGGGGAGATCTGGGACGAGGACGCGGACACCCTCGACGCCGACGAACTGGCCGACGTGGTCCTGGGCCTGGTCCAGGGCGCCGAACTCGCGCCCGGTGACGAGCCGTGGCTGGGCGCGCTGGCCCTGCCCGACGAGGACGGCGAACCGACCCCGGCGGGCGAACTCCTGCTGCCCGGCTCGCCGTTGGCCTCCGTGATCCGCGCGGACGAGATCCCGTACGTCGACGAGGAGCTGCTCGCGCGCTGGGGCGAGGGCCCGCTCACCGCCGTCGGGGTGCTGGCCGCCTTCCAGCTCGTGCGCGCCACCGACGTCGTCCTCGACCCGGACGAACTGGAGCCCCGCGACGGGGACTTCGCCGAGCCCGACGACGCGGGCCTGCTGGACGCGGTGGACGTGTGGTGCGAGGACGTGCTCGACCAGCTGCCCGACACCCCGGTGCCGCCGGTGGCGACCGAGCTGGTCGCCGTACGGGACCTCGACCTGGTCGACGACGACTGCTGGCCCCAGGCCCTGGCGATGCTCGCGCAGCCCCCGCTGCGCGACGCCCTGACCCAGCCGGTACGGGTCCTGCTGCCCGACGGCACCACGCAGTCGGTCCGCCCGTACACCGCGTGGTGGCTGCGCGACCACCCCGTGCTCGACGGCCGCCGCCCGGCCGGCCTGCGCGCGGCGGGCGGCGACCCGCTGCTGGCGGGGCTCTACACCTCGGCGGACGCCACGGGCTTCGAGGACGAGCAGGTCCTGCGGGCGCTCGGCGTACGCACCACCGTGGCCGCCCTGCTCGACGAACCCGGCGGCGCCGCCGAGCTCCTGGGCCGCCTCGCCGACCCGGACCGCGAGGTGGGCGGGCGCCAACTGCACGCCCTGTACGGCGCTCTGGCCGATCTGGACCCCGAGCAGGTCACCCTGCCGGACGAGCTGCGTGCGGTGGTGGACGGCGAGGTCCGCGTGGTGGACGCGGCCGACGCGGTGATCGCGGACGCCCCCGACCTGCTGGCGCTGGCGGAGGGCCTGGCCCTGCTGCCGGTCTCCCCGTCGCGCGCGGCCGACCTGGCGGAGCTGCTCCAGGTGCGGCGGCTGTCGGACACGGTCCCGGCGGAGGTCAGCACACCGGGCGAGGAGCACGAGGTACCGGAGCCCGTACGGGTCCTGCTGGGCCCGGCGACGCCCACCGCCTACCTCGAACACGAGGAGCTGATCGCGGGCGGCGTCGAACTGGACTGGCGCCGCACCCCGGACGGCACCCTGCACGCCGCCACCCTGGAGGGCGTGGCCGCGGGCCTGGCCTGGGCGGCGGGCCAGTGGCCGCGCCGCTTCGAGGTGGCGGCCCTCCTGGAGGACCCGTCCCGGACCAGTGAGCTGGCCCGGGACAGGTGGTTCGACTAGGCAGCCGGGCCGAAGCCCGACACGGTCGGGTGAACGCCGGCCGTGCCCGTACCGGGGAAGACCGTGACCTCGCCGGCGGCGTCGGCGGACCAGAGGTCCGCCAGCCCGTCACCGGTGAGGTCACCGTCGGAGCCGATGCGCGGGTGCGCGCCCGGGGCCAGGGTGGTCAGCACGGGCCCGGCGACGGGGTCGGCGAAGGCGGCGGGGGCGGAGTTCGGCTGTGCGTAGGAGGAGACGTTGGCGTCCTGGGAGACGTTGCCCGCGTTGTCCATCGGGCACCTGGGGCAAAGCCTAGGAGAACCGCCGCTGAGAACCGCCGCTGCCCCGCCCCGTGCGGGGCAGCGGCGGCCGTGCCTACACCGGGAACCTGCGGCCGACCCAGCGGAAGACGAATTCGATCAGGGCCGCGGCCGCGGCGGCCACGGCCACCGCCGTCCACGGCATCTGGGCGCCGTCCAGTTTGAGCTGGAAGAAGTCCTGCAGCCACGGCACGACGAGGACGATCAGGAAGGCCAGGCCCATCGCGCCGACCAGGACCACCCGCCACCACGTGTACGGGCGGGCGATGATCGCCAGGACCCACATCGAGGTCAGGAACAGCGTCAGCGTCGCCGCGCTGGTCTCGGCCTGGAGGGCGTCCGGGCCGGTGTAGTGGTGGCGGGCCAGCAGGTACGTGACGAAGGTGGCCACCGCCGCGATCGCGCCGCCCGGGATCGCGTAGCGCATCACCCGTTTCACGAAGTTCGGCTTGGCCCGCTCCGTGTTCGGGGCCAGGGCCAGGAAGAAGGCCGGGATGCCGATGGTCAGCGTGGACAGCAGCGTCAGGTGGCGCGGCAGGAACGGGTACTCCACCTGGGAGCAGACCACCAGGACGGCGAGCAGCACCGAGTAGACGGTCTTCACCAGGAAGAGCGTGGCGACCCGGGTGATGTTGCCGATGACGCGGCGGCCCTCGGCGACCACCGAGGGGAGCGTGGAGAAGCTGTTGTTGAGGAGGACGATCTGCGCGACCGCGCGGGTGGCCTCCGAGCCGGAGCCCATCGAGACGCCGATGTCGGCGTCCTTGAGGGCGAGCACGTCGTTGACGCCGTCGCCGGTCATGGCGACCGTGTGGCCCTTGGACTGGAGCGCCGCGACCATGTCGCGCTTCTGCTGCGGGGTGACCCGGCCGAAGACGGAGTTCTGGTCGAGGACCTCGGCCATCTCGGCCTGCGTCGTCGGCAGCTTGCGGGCGTCGACGGTGTTCTCCGCGCCCGGCAGGCCGAGCTTGCCGGCGACGGCGCCGACGGAGACCGCGTTGTCGCCGGAGATGACCTTGGCCTTGACGTCCTGGTCGTCGAAGTAGCGCAGCGTGTCGGCGGCATCGGGCCGCAGCCGCTGTTCCAGGACGATCAGGGCGGTGGGCCGCACCCCGGTGGCCACGGCGGGGTCGTCGAGCTCGCGGGCGGCCCGGCCGAGCAGCAGGACGCGCAGGCCCTGCTCGTTGAGCGTGTCGATCTCGTCGAGGGCCGGGTCCCCGGAGGGCAGCAGCACGTCGGGGGCGCCGAGCAGCCAGGTGTTGTTCTCGCCGTCGCCCTCGCTGAAGCTGGCGCCGCTGTACTTGCGGGCCGAGGAGAAGGGCAGCGACTCGGTGCAGCGCCACTCCGCGCTGTCGGGGTAGGCGTCGATGATGGCCTGGAGGCTGGCGTTGGGGCGCGGGTCGGACTCGCCGAGGGCGCCGAGCACCTTCTTGACGTACGAGGTGTCCGCGCCGCCGAGCGGGCGGCACTCGGTGACGTCCATGCCGCCCTCGGTGAGGGTGCCGGTCTTGTCGAGGCAGACCACGTCCACGCGGGCCAGGCCCTCGATGGCGGGCAGCTCCTGGACCAGGCACTGCTTGCGGCCGAGCCGGATGACGCCGATGGCGAAGGCTACGGAGGTGAGGAGGACGAGGCCTTCGGGGATCATCGGGACGATGCCGCCGACGGTCCGGGCGATGGCGTCCTTGAGGTTGTTGTCCTTGACGATCAGCTGGCTGATGACCAGGCCGATCGAGGTCGGGATCATCATCCAGGTGACGTACTTGAGGATGGTGGAGATGCCGCTGCGCAGTTCGGAGTGGACGAGCGTGAAGCGGGACGCCTCCTCGGCCAGCTGGGCCGCGTAGGCCTCGCGGCCGACCTTGGTGGCGGTGAAGGCTCCGCCGCCGGCGACGACGAAGGAGCCGGACATCACCGGGTCGCCGGGCTTCTTCAGGACGGGGTCGGCCTCGCCGGTGAGCAGGGACTCGTCGATCTCCAGGCCCTCGGCCTCGCCGACGGTCCCGTCCACGACGACCTTGTCCCCGGGGCCGAGCTCGATGACGTCGCCGAGGACGATCTCGGAGGTGGAGATCTCGGCCGTCCTGCCGTCGCGGCGCACGCTCGGCTTCGCCTCGCCGATGACGGCGAGTCCGTCCAGGGTCTTCTTGGCGCGCAGCTCCTGGATGATGCCGATGCCGGTGTTCGCGATGATCACGAAGCCGAAGAGGCTGTCCTGGATCGGCGCGACGAACAGCATGATCACCCACAGGACGCCGATGATCGCGTTGAAGCGGGTGAAGACGTTGGCGCGTACGATCTCGGTGGTGGCGCGGGAAGAGCGCACGGGGACGTCGTTGACGGCTCCGCGCGCGACGTGTTCCGCGACCTCGGCGGTGGTCAGGCCCCCGGGCCTGAATCTGGGCGCGGGCGGCCGCATCGGATGTACGGGGTCCAGTTCGGCTCCTGCGTCGATGGCGGTCCCGGCGGCGATGCCTGGACCGCCGCCGCCCGGCTCGGGTCCCTCGGATTCGATCTCAGCCCGCTGCGTCATGCTTTCGACGGTAAAGGGCGTTCGAACGCTTCACCCGCCGAGCGGTCCGAAGATCCGACTTCGGGATGAGGGAAATCGTCCCTTGGTAGACCGTCGGCGGACCCGGACCCGGACCCTGACCCTGACCCTGACCCGTCTCCGGCTCGACCCGCCCTCAGGGAGCCGGGGAGGCGGAACCGGAGGAGGAGCCGGAGCCCGAGGGGGCGGAGCCGGCCGCCGCCTGCTCCGCCGCGTGGCGCTTGAGGGCGGCGTCGCGGCCCCGTACGTACCAGAGGCCGATCAGGCCGAGTACGCCGCCGGCCGCGCAGCACCAGACCCACCACAGCAGGTCCCGGTCGGCGAACCACCCGTAGAAGGGGAGCTGGACGAGGAAGAGGGCGAACCAGAGGATCGTGCCCCCGGTGACGGTCGCGACGACCGGGCCCTCAAGGGGCTCGGGAGCCTCGTGCTTCGCAGTCCATTTCGCCATGCGTTCAAGTCTAGGCGGCCGCGAACAGGGTCTACGCGCGGAGATGGACGCCCCTTCGTTCATGTGTTCATACTGAAACGGTTTGGGCAAGGCCCGATTTCATCGTATGAACCACCCAATGAGGACCGCATGAGCACGCCGGCCCCCGCCCCCGCGTCCACCACCCCGGAGCCTTCCGCCCAGGAACCCTCCTCCGGACTGGACCGCTACTTCAAGATCTCCGAGCGCGGCTCGACCCTCGGCCGCGAGGTGCGCGGCGGCTTCGCCACCTTCTTCGCGATGGCCTACATCATCGTGCTGAACCCGATCATCCTGGGCAGCGCGAAGGACATGTACGGGCACCAGCTCGACGGCGGCCAGCTCGTCACGGCCACCGTCCTGACCGCCGCCTTCACCACCCTCCTCATGGGTGTCATCGGCAACGTCCCGATCGCGCTCGCGGCGGGCCTCGGGGTCAACACCGTGGTCGCGCTCCAGCTCGCCCCGCGCATGAGCTGGCCCGACGCCATGGGCATGGTGGTCCTGGCCGGCTTCGTGGTGATGCTGCTGGTCGCCACCGGCCTGCGCGAGCGGGTCATGAACGCCGTCCCGGTCGGCCTGCGCAAGGGCATCGCGATCGGCATCGGCCTGTTCATCATGCTGATCGGTCTGGTCGACTCCGGCTTCGTCTCGCGCGTCCCGGACGCCGCGCACACCACGGTCCCGCTCCAGCTCGGCACGGGCGGCCACCTGCACGGCTGGCCGGTCCTCGTCTTCATCGTCGGCGTGCTGCTGACGCTGGCGCTGCTGATCCGCAAGACGCCCGGCGCCATCCTGATCTCGATCGTGGCCATGACCGTCGTCGCGGTGGCCATCCAGCTGATCGCCGGGCTGCCGGACCAGGCCTGGGGCCTGACCGTCCCGGAGTGGCCGGGCAACCCTGTGGCCGCGCCCGACTTCGGGCTCGTCGGCCAGGTCAGCCTGTTCGGCGGCTTCGGCAAGGTGGGCCTGCTGACGGGCATCCTCTTCGTCTTCACCGTGCTGCTGTCCTGCTTCTTCGACGCGATGGGCACGATCCTCGGCGTCGGCGACGAGGCGAAGCTGATCGACAAGGACGGCAACTTCCCCGGCATCAACCGGGTCCTGCTCGTGGACGGCCTGGCCGTCGCCTCGGGCGGCGCGACCTCGTCCTCGGCCACCACCTGCTTCGTGGAGTCCACGGCCGGTGTCGGCGAAGGCGCCCGTACGGGTCTGGCGAACGTCGTGACGGGCGGCCTCTTCACCGTCGCGCTGTTCCTCACGCCGCTCGCCACCATGGTCCCGTCCCAGGCGGCCACCCCCGCCCTCGTGTCGGTGGGCTTCCTGATCCTGGCGGGCTCGGTCAAGGACATCGACTGGAGCGACTTCACCATCGCCGTTCCGGCCTTCCTGGCCATGGTGATGATGCCCTTCACGTACTCGATCACGAACGGCATCGGCATCGGCTTCGTGAGCTTCTGCGTGCTGCGGCTCGCGACCGGCCGGGGCCGCGGGGTGCCGGTGGCCATGTACGTCGTAGCGGCGGTGTTCGCCTTCTACTACGCGATGCCGGCGCTCGGCCTCACGTAGCCCTCTCGCGCGGCCCTCTCGCGGGCTCCGGGCGGGACCGGCCCGGCCCGGGCCGGGCCTCACGTCAGCCCGTAGAACTTCTCTGTCTCGTCGACGGCCGCCTTGAAGCGTTCGTCGAAGTCGTCGCGAATGAGCGTCCGGACCACATAGTCCTGGACGCTCATTCCGCGTTTGGCGGCATGCGTCCGGAGCCTGTCGAGGAGCTCCCCGTCTATGCGCATGCTCAGCACATGTGTCCCCATGCCGAAAGAGTCGGGGCACGGAGCATGGACGCGTGTCACTTTCCGGAGCCAACTCACCCGTACGAGTGACGGGAAATAACCGGTGTTCCTTAGAGAGAGTAATGAGTTACTCTAAAGACCATGCACGACCTTTCCCATGGTGACGACGCTGCCGCCGTGAACGACCTCCGATCCGCCGTCATGCGGCTGGGCCGGCGCCTCAAGCACCAGCGCGTCGACGAATCGCTGAGCCCGACCGAGATGTCGGTCCTCGGCACCCTCGCCCGCTGCGGCCAGGCCACCCCCGGTGAGCTGGCGCGACGCGAACACGTACAGCCGCCGTCGATGACACGCATCGTCGCGCTGCTGGAGGCCAAGGGACTGGTACGGCTGGAGCCGCACCCCGACGACCGCCGCCAGAAGGTGGTCAGCCAGACCGAGGAAGCCGAGGCGATGCTCGAAGAGAGCCGTCGCAAGCGCAACGCCTTCCTGGCCGGGCTCGCGGCCGAGCTGACCGAGGACGAATGGGCCAAGCTGCGCGAGGCCGCACCCGTCCTGGAGAAGCTCGCGCACCTGTAACCACGACGCCAGGGGGCGACACTTTTGAGTACGGGAACCGGAGCAGACTCCGCACCCGGCCACACATCCACCACTACGCGCTCCGCGGGCAAGAACACGATGTTCAGCTCGCTGAAGATCCGCAACTACCGGCTCTTCGCCACGGGACAGGTCGTCTCCAACACCGGCACCTGGATGCAGCGCATCGCCCAGGACTGGCTCGTCCTCTCCCTCACCGGCTCGGCCTCCGCCGTCGGCATCACCATCGCCCTGCAGTTCCTGCCGATGCTGATGTTCGGCCTCTACGGAGGCGTACTCGCGGACCGGCTCCCCAAGCGCCAGCTGCTGATCGTCACCCAGAGCGCCATGGGCCTCACGGGTATCGCGCTCGCCGTACTGACCCTCGCAGGACACGTCCAGGTCTGGCACGTCTACCTCGCCGCGTTCGCGCTCGGCCTGGTGACCGTCCTCGACAACCCGGCCCGCCAGACCTTCGTCCCCGAGATGGTCGGCAAAGACCAGGTCGCCAATGCCGTAAGTCTGAACTCGGCCAACTTCCAGTCCGCGCGACTGGTCGGCCCGGCGATCGCCGGTGTGCTGATCACCGCCGTCGGCTCCGGCTGGGCCTTCCTGCTGAACGGACTGTCCTTCGCCGCGCCCATCGTCGGCCTGCTGCTGATGCGTACGGCCGAGCTGCACCCGGTCGAGGTCCAGCCCCGGGCGAAGGGACAGCTGCGAGAGGGCCTGCGCTACGTCGCCGGGCGGCCCGAGCTGATCTGGCCGATCGTGCTGGTCGGCTTCATCGGCACCTTCGGGTTCAACTTTCCGATCTGGCTGTCGGCGTTCGTCAGCACCGTATTCCACGGGGACGCGGGCACCTACGGGCTCTTCAACACCCTGATCGCGGCCGGCTCCCTCGTGGGCGCCCTGCTCGCGGCCCGGCGCGGCCTCTCGCGGCTGCGGCTGCTGGTCGCGGCGGCGGTGCTGTTCTCGGGGCTGCTGCTGGTGACGGCGTTCGCACCCGGCTTCTGGCTGTTCGCCGCGCTGCTGGTCCCGATCGGGATCTTCGGCCTGACGGTGAACGTCACCGCCAACTCCAGCGTCCAGATGGCCACCGACCCCGAGATGCGGGGCCGGGTCATGGCGCTGTTCATGATGGTGTTCACGGGCGGCACCCCGCTGGGGGCTCCGCTGGTCGGCTGGATCACGGACACGTACGGCGCACGGGTCGGCATGGCCGCGGGCGGCGTGGTCTCGCTGGTCGCCTCGGTCGCGATCGGCGTGGCGCTGGCCCGCGTGGGCAACCTCCGCCTGCGGGTCGACCGCCGCGGCGTGGCCTTCGTCCCGTCGCCCCGCCGCGAACTGGTCACGGCGGCCTGACCCACCCCCTGGGGCGCCGCCGCTGGATCTGCCGGGCGGAACCGCCGCGCGCGGGCCCCCTGCGGGCTCCGGGCAGTCCCGCCTGGCAGAATCCAGCCGCTGGGACTCCCCCCGGACTCCGTCCGGGGGGAGTCCGAGGCGCGGGGGTCCGGGGGGCGGCCACCGTCGCTAGGCTCGGCACATGAGACTGTTCGCCGCCGTCCTGCCGTCCGCGACCGCGGTCGCCGAACTGGCGCAGGCCGTGCAGCCCCTGCGCGACGACCGCCTGCGCTGGACCGCGGAAGCGGGCTGGCACTTCACGCTCGCCTTCATGGGCGAGGTCGAGGAGCGCCTGCTCCCCGACCTCCACGCCCGCCTGGCCCGCGCAGCCACCCGCAGCGAACCCTTCGCCCTGCGCCTGCACGGCGCCGGCCACTTCGGCCGTCGCGCGCTGTGGGCCGGCGCCGCCGGGGGCCTCGACGCCATGCGGATGCTGGCCGAGCGGGCCGACGCCGCCGCCCGCCGGGCCGGCGTACCGATGGACCAGCACCACCGGTACACCCCGCACCTCACGCTCGCCCGGTCCCGCGAGGACACCGACCTCGACCCGTACCTGGCGGGGCTCGGCTCCTTCGAGGGCACCTCCTGGCAGGTCGCCGAGCTCAGCCTGGTCCGCAGCCACCTCCCGGTCTCCGGCGTCCCCGGGGAGCAGCCCCGCTACGAGGTCGTCGCCGCCTGGCCCCTGGGGCGCTGACCCCTGTGTACGGGCGCCCGGCCCGGCCGCGTTAGGCTCGACGGGTGGATCCCAAGACCAGAAACCGCGTCATGGCGGGTGTACTCGTGCTGATGTTCGTCGTCGTCGCAGTGGCGGCCGCCGTCGGGCAGTAATCGCGGGGTGCTCTTGCCTGGAGTCGACTCGAAGCAGTTGGCTTGGGGTTTATGAAGTACACGCAGCTCGGACGCACCGGACTCAAGGTCAGCCGACTCGTCCTCGGCACGATGAACTTCGGTCCGCAGACCGACGAACCGACAAGTCACTCGATCATGGACGCCGCGCTCGGCGCGGGTCTGAACTTCTTCGACACGGCCAATGTCTACGGGTGGGGTGAGAACAAGGGCCGCACCGAGGAGATCATCGGCACCTGGTTCGCCCAGGGCGGCGGCCGGCGCGAGAAGACGGTCCTCGCGACCAAGGTCTACGGCTCCATGTCCCGCGAGGGTGAGACGTGGCCGAACGAGGACCGGCTCTCGGCGCTGAACATCCGCCGGGCCGTCGAGGCGAGCCTGAAGCGGCTCCAGACCGACCACATCGACCTCTACCAGTTCCACCACATCGACCGCCGGACCCCCTTCGAGGAGATCTGGCAGGCGGTCGACGTACTGATCCAGCAGGGCAAGATCCTGTACGCGGGCTCCTCGAACTTCCCCGGCTACAAGATCGCCCAGGCGAACGAGACCGCCGCCCGCCGCGGCGGCCTCGGCCTGGTCAGCGAGCAGTGCCTGTACAACCTCGCCGAGCGGCGCGCCGAGATGGAGGTCATCCCGGCCGCCCAGGAGTACGGGCTCGGGGTGATCCCGTGGTCCCCGCTGCACGGCGGCCTGCTCGGCGGTGTGATCAGGAAGGAGGTCGAGGGCGGCCGCCGCGCCTCCGGGCGTTCCGCGGAGGCTCTGGCCAGCAGCACGGTACGGGCGCAGGTGCAGGCGTACGAGGACCTGCTCGACAAGCACGGCCTGGAGCCCGGCGAGACGGCCCTGGCGTGGCTGCTGACCCGGCCCGGTGTCACCGGCCCGATCGTCGGCCCGCGCACCGCCGAACAGCTCGACAGCGCCCTGCGGGCCCTGGAACTGGAGCTGGGCGAAGAGCTGTTGACCGCCCTGGACGAGATCTTCCCGGGTCCGGGACCCTCCCCGGAGGCCTTCGCCTGGTAGCCCCGGTGACGGCCTACCGCGCGGGGCGGTAGGGGCCGCCGATCCCCCACGCCTGGTGCAGCACCGCCGCGAACTCACCCGCGAGGCGGTGCTCCCCGGAGGCGTTGGGGTGCGTGCCGTCGTAGGTGTCGCGGTGGATGTCGTACGAGGCCGGGCGCGCGGCCAGCAGCACGGGCGAGGCGGGAGTCGACAGGTCGGCGACCGCCTTCGCCAGCAGCTCGTTGAAGCGCGCGACCTCCGCCGCGAAGGGCTCGTCGGACTCGGCGCGCACGTTCGGGATCACCGGCAGCAACACCATCCGGATGCCGGGGCGGGCTTCCCGCGCGGCCGCGATGAAGCGGCGGACGTTGGCGGCCGTCTCGTCGGCGGCGGTGTAGAAGCCGAGGTCTATCAGGCCGAGGGAGACGAGCAGCACGTCGGCCTTCGCGGCTCCGGCCGCGGGGCCGACCAGCGGGGCCATGTGCTGCCAGCCCTCGCCCCAGCCGGCGAGGTGGCCGCGGGCGTCCTGCGGGAAGCCGGGGTCGGCGTACTCGTGGCTGGTCGGCGCGTCCGCGAAGGTGTCGTAGAGCTCGTGGCGCGGGCCGACGATCTTGAAGGGGCCGCCGAAGGACGCGCCGAGGTGCTGCCACATCCGGTAGCGCCAGGTGTAGTCGCCGGCGCGTCCGATGGTCATGGAATCGCCGACGAACATGAAACGCATCCGGACATCATCGCGGATCACGCGACAGGTACCCCTGTGATGCCGGACACGCGGTGCGGGCTGGCAGGCTGGGGGCATGCGTCTGCTGCCGTCGAGTGCCGTCCGTGCCGCCCTGGTCCTGAGTGTGTCCGTGCCCGTCGGGCTCGCCGTGCTGCCGAGTTCGGCCGCGGCGGCCCCGGCGGCCGGGTCGTCCGGGTCGTCCGGGGCGTCCGGCGCCTCGGGGTTCACCATCACCGATCCGCGGATCAAGGAGTCGAGCGGCCTCGCGGCCAGCCGGATCCACCCCGGCGTGTACTGGACGCACAACGACAGCGACGACGGCCCGTACCTGTACGCGGTGGACTCGGCGACCGGCAAGACGGTGGCCCGGGTGACGATGACCGGGGTCGGGAAGCCGAGGGACGTCGAGGCGATCTCGCTGGGACCGGACGGCCAGCTGTACGTCGGCGACATCGGGGACAACCTGGGCGGGACCTGGGACCACGTGTGGATCTACCGCCTCCCGGAGCCGAAGGAGCTGGGGGACGTCACCGTCAAGGCCGAGCAGTTCACGGTGAAGTACGCGGACGGCCCGCGCAACGCGGAGGCGCTGATGGTGCATCCGGTCACGGGCCGGGTCTACATCGCGAGCAAGAGCGAGGACAAGGGCGGCCTGTACGAGGGCCCGGAGCAGTTGTCCGCGTCCGGGACGAACACCTTCCGGCGGACCGCCGACCTCCCCTGGGTCACCGACGGCGCCTTCTCCCCGGACGGCGGGCGCCTGACCCTGCGGGGGTACCTCTTCGCGAAGACCTACCCGTGGAAGGACGGCCGTCCGGAGGGGTCCGGCGAGTCGGTGGCCGCACCGTGGCAGGGGCAGGCGGAGTCGGTCACGTACACGGCGGACGGGTCGGCGCTGATGTTCGGCGCGGAGGGCGCGCAGAGCCGGGTCGTGGCGGTCCCGGTGAAGCCGGCGAAGTCCTCCGCGACCCCGTCACCGGGCGGCGACCCGGCCGCGCCGGGCTCCGCCGGGGGCCCTGCCACGGGCGACGCCGGGGGTCAGGGCAGCTTCACGAAGGGCGCCCTCGTGCTCGCGGGCGCGACGGCCCTGGTCATGGGCGCCAAACGGCTCTTCCGCCGCCGCCCGAAGGCGTAGCAGTAGCCGTAGCCGATGCCGTAGCCATGACCGATGCCGTAGCCATAGCCGAAGCCGTACCACCCGGCCGAACGAAGAGGCCCGGCGCGGGGCCCCGCCGGGCGC
>NZ_JBHWVM010000131.1:0-16986 GCF_042736805.1 Streptomyces sp. NPDC060031 | reverse complement strand
GAACGTCGAGAACACGCTGCAATCACACGAACAGCCATCCTTCCAGCCCGCTGTGACGCCGCGTCACTGCCCCCACAAGAAGTGGATCAGAACCGTATCTACCGGCCGCTGTCACGACGGCATGGCCGGCCTGGAGTACGCCACCGGTCGCCTCGACCCGGTACAGGAACTCACCACGCTGCAGGCCCGCTGGTACATGGAAGGCGGCCCCAAGGGCCCCCGCCCAGGCTCTCGACGTGCTCCGCAAGGTCCGCTCCATCCGCGCCCACGGATACGTCCAGGACATCACCGCGGCGCTGGCCCCTGGCGGGAAGAGCAGCAGGTCACCGACTTCACCCACCAGGCCCGCACAACTCTGGCAAAGGCCGTGTAGGGCGGACCGGCCCCCTCGATGGGATGAGCGGCACCAGGCCCGGGCAGATCGCCGCCCGTCCGCGCTCCGGCCCGTGGAGGAAGCGCTGATCACGGCGCGGCGGAGGGGAGTCACCCAAAATTTGGGTGACTCCCCTCCGCCGCGTTCGGAGCTTCACTCACAGCTTCCGCGGGGGCCGCTCACCCGGACTCGCTCACTTCTCGCGGGCATCCGGGGTCCAGACGGCTGGCCCGCCGCCGCGCCACTCGATCAGGCGTGCGTCGTCGAGGCGGACGTCGTCCGGGTCCAGGCCGGCTCGTCGCAGGAACTCCAGGAGATGACGGCCTCGCGGCGGACGACGACCTGATAGGTGATCATTCCGCCGGGGATCGTGAGGGTGTCGCCCTTGGGGTCGAGTCCTTGGTGGTCGCCGGCGTGGAGGTAGGTGACCTCGCACATGCGCACCAGCTCGTCCGCCTTCTTCTCCACCTCCCGCAGAAACGGGGCCGGGGCTGTCCGGGCTGTCGCCTCGGCGCTGAAGGCGTACTCCCACTTCCAGCTCAACCGCCCACCGCCTGCTGGGCTTCATCGAGTACGGCGCTGATCTCGGCAAGGGCCTGGTTCACGGCGTCTTCGTCGTCGTGCTCGTGCTTGTCGTACATGGCCAGGACGTCCTGCGCGTCCTGGAAACGTGTACGCAGGTCCAGGCGCCGGGCGATCTCGATGTTCTGGGCCCAGACCAGCAGTCACGCCTGGATGGGGGCGAGCGACTTGTGGTCGATGGCCTGGGAGAAGGCTTCGTCCATCGTGCGCTGCATTTCGTCCAGGCGGGATGCGTCAACTCTGGCCAGGGCGACCCGCAAGGCGCCTGCGGTGCGCTCCGGCCGGGGAATCAGTTCATCCGCGGTGTGATGCTGGGGTGCCGGTGCCACGGGGTGCTCCTTCCGTGTGGAGTCCGAACCTAACGACAACCCCGTGATCATTTCCCACTTTGCTCCCCCTTCACCCACCCGAGCCCCATGAGCCAGTACGAAGCGCAGTCCCTGCGGAAGAAGTCCGCTCGGCTGCCGCTGGACAGGAGGGTCAGGGTTCGGGCAGCCCGCGCCGAGAGGGCGTGCGCAGGTGAGGCCCGGTGCCCGGACGCTCCATCGGCCGGTCGGCACGTCCGGTCCTTCGCGGCCGTGAAGGACACGTAACCGGATCAAGATGCACGCCAGACGTTCGGCACGGCAGGCTTCGCCCTGCTCCGCAAGCGCTCCTGCTCCAACGCCTGATCGCTCTGCAGGAAGCAGCAGTCCGTCGAAGTTGGCCAGGAGGATGGTGGCAGCCTCGTGGACGCCACCGACGTCGCCCTGGGCGCTGGCCTCCACGATCTCAGCAACGTCGCCGCAGATGATCGACAGCGAGTCACCGCCGAATTCCTCACTGAGGCACATGCGGGGAGCGGAAAGCAGAAGGACCCACCGATCGCTGGGTCGGTGAGTTCTTGAGCGAGGGGTGAGCCAATACGCAGGACTCGATGTCACGTCTCTGGCTGAGTCTGAGAAGCTGCGCAAGACACCCTTGTTGACTGCGAAGCGCCGAACTGGAGAGCTCGTGGACGTAGTTAAGCGCGAGCTGGGCCATCCCTGGGAAGGCGTTCTCGCCGCTCCCGCCCACGGCAGTGACGTCGGCGTTGTGGTCCTGGCCGGTTCCAGCGGACGCATCGAACGCGAACGGGCAGGCATCCTCGCTCAGCAGGGCATCGCGGCTCTGTCCATCCGCTGGTTCGGCGGACCAGGGCAGTCTCCGGGAATCTGTGAGATCCCCTTGGAAACCTTCACCGCTGCGATCGACTTCCTCACCGCGACCGGAGCCCGACGCATCGGCATCCTCGGTGTCTCCAAGGGGGCTGAAGCAGCTCTGCTCACGGCCGTGCACGACCCGCGCGTGGACGTTGTCATTGCGCTGTCGCCCACCTCGCGCGTCTGGTGCAATGTGGGCCCGGGCCCCGATGGGGAACCGCGCCCGTATCGTTCTTCCTGGACCTGGCAGGGGCGGCCCTTGCCTTTTGTTCCGCTGGATGACTCCTGGACCCCGGTCAACCCGGGCAGCGGTCCGGCCGCCATCCGCAGCTGGTACGAACTCAGCGAGCGGAGCTTCGCTCACCTGCTCCCTCGGGCAGAGATCCCCGTCGAAAAGGCCCGGGCCGACCTGCTGCTCGTCGCTGGCGGCGACGACGAGATGTGGCCTTCTCTCCGCTTCGCCGAACAACTGGCAGAACGCCGACACGCAGCCGGGACCACCGTGCACCTCATCGCCCGCCACGATGCCGGCCACCGACCGCGCTTTCCCGGCGAGAGCCCGGCGCCCGCCTCCCCGCACTTCCTGTACGGAGGCACGCCCAGAGCTGACGCGCTCCTGGGAGAGGCTGCGTGGCCGCACATCCTCGACAAACTCGCCAGGACAGCTCCCCCCAGTTGCTGACCGCCGTCAAGAGGCTTCTCCGTCGAGCCGGCTGAGGAGTCCGCCGAAGATCTACTCCCGTGCGACCTGCCCCTTGGCCGCCGCGTCGTCCCGCCAGCGTTCGAGGGTGGGGCGGAACTCGATCGTGGTGACGAAGAAGGTGCAATGGGCATGAATTCACCGCCGGCGTGCTGGACGAGAAGTGGTGCGGCGACATCACATACGTGCAGGTCGGAGCCGCGTGGCTCTACCTCGCTTGCGTCATCGACATCCGGTCGCGCCGAGTCCTCGGCTACCTCTCCCCGATGGAGTTCGAACAGCACCACCACAGGACAGCTAAACTCTCACTCGCGGCATGAACCCCTGTGTCCACACTCCGGGGGGCACCTCACCACTCCGGGTGGGTCTCCTGGCTGCTCTCGGGCAGGCTGGAGACGTTCTACGACGGAATGCGCTGGCCCGGCTGGCGTGAGGAGGCTGCGGCCCTGGCTTTCGAGCAGGGTCTTTCCGTATATCCGTTCCTGTGGTCCGAGGAAGCTCACGCCGATCTCGCGGCCACGAGTCGGCGACCTGTGCCGATGCGCGAGGTGCTGGGAGTCGCAGCGGACTTCGCCCGGCAGATGGGGCCGTCCGATCCTGGTTTCCTGGGCGACGTGTGACTGGCTTCGCTGGCGGTCCTGGTGTGTCAGCGAGGTCCAGAGCCGGGGGACAGGGCCGAGGTTCAACGGACGCGATGGGCCGGCGAACACCCCACGGCTTGACGGCTTAACTGCATGAGGTGTCTTACCTCGCGATAGCCGAGGGAAGAGGTCCGCTTCGATTCTGGTGGCCGGCGGCGGCGCGAGGGGACCGGGCACTACGTGGGCGACCCGTTGTTGCGCGAGCGCCTTTCAGCACCGTGCCGGATCCTCCCGGGCCCGTGTCGGACACTCGCTGTTCCCCTGTTCGGCGCCGGTGTGCGGATATTGATCTTGCTGGTGGAGCGTTGCACACCGCCTCGGCGCCGATCCCGCGATAGTCCCCGGAACCCTGCTGCGCGACTACGCGGACGAGATCGACGGGGTACGCGTCATTTACCTCATTGACCGCTGCGGATCTCGTCGATGCGCTTCGCCAGAGCCTGTGTCTCCGCGACCAGCCGCCTGTGCGCCTTCTTCTGCTCCTCGGCACCCTGGGCCCTGAACGCCCCGCTGAAGTGGGGTTGGAGCTGGGTCCACCAGCCGTAGTCCAGCATTGCCCACGCCTGTGGGCAGAGGGGGGCGCGGGTTTTCGGGAGATAGCCGCTGTCGACCAGGGACTGCTGGTACTTCTTCGGGTCGCTGCCCTCCAGGTAGCACAGGAAGTTGAAGGCCCGCTGCTGGGTAACGGGGTGGTCGCTCGACATGCCCTCCAAGGTCGGCGTGCCTTCCTTGCGTGCGATCTCGTCGAAGAGGATCGCGGCGGCCAGCGACGGGCCCGGCCCGACCTCGTTGACGGTATAGAAGGACGCGAAGCCGTCCGCCGCGTCCTCTTCGAGACCGAGGTTGGCCAGGAGGAGCTGGCGCTGCAGGGCATGGCCCATCTCGTGGCCGAAGATAAATTCGGTCGACAGCACGGTCAGGTCGTCGGTGTTGTACTCGGACGCGGGGAACGGGGCGGGCCGTTCGACGGTCTTCACGACGTCGGCGAGGGCCTTCTCGATCTCGGTCAGGAACGGTGGCGGGACGAAGATCGTCCTGCCGTCGGGCTGGGTGACGGCGTCGGTGACGCCGGGCGGCACGGCGGCGGTGACCTTCACGACCATGTCGTGCGGGAGGGTGAGTGATCTGTTCACCCAGTCGGCCGTACGCTCCAGCACGCGGGAGTTCCGGATCAGTGCCACGGCCTCCCGGTCCTCCGGTTTGACCGTTTGGGCCTCGTAGACGACGGTGACCCTGCCGGAGCGCGCCGCCTGGGGGCGGGGCCCTGCTCCAGGCCCCTGCCCGGCGTCGCGGGCCTCGCCGCTGCACCCGGTCGAGACGACCCCGGCGAGGAGCAGCACACCTGACAGGACGATGCACGCCCTCTTCGAGCGACCGGCGGTGTTCGGCATCCTTGATCGGCTCCCGTCGCGTGTCCCCGCACTGATCCTCCGGCCGTCCGGAGGCGGGTGCCCGTCGAGCCGCCCGTACGGGGGACCGTTCGCTGTGTGGGCGACCTTCGGGAGGCCGCCTGATTCGACCCGTTCGACAACCGCAGCATCAGGGATCCCCGACGAGGACGACCAGGTACGCGCCGTCGCAGTGAGCGACATCATTCCTGGATGGTGTCAGCAATCAGCCCAGGCAGATGTTCCATGGCCCGTTCGAGGATCTTCTCGATGGGCACCGCGTGTCGGCTGCCGTCCACGTTGATGTGGTTCGCCCACTGGGCGGGCTGGTATCGGGCGAGCATCGACAGCGCGTACAGCACTGCCCACCACGCCATCAGCGGGTGGAATTCACGCGGCAGGTCCGCGACGGCGGGGATGAAGTAGCGATGCCCGGCGTACTTCCGGGTCATGGCGGATAGGCTCCAGGCGCTCTTCTCGAGTGCCTGTCTCCGCTGGCATCTTCCAGTGCATGGCCAGCCAGCCGGCGTCCGGGTGGTGCCGCTCGTAGTCCGGCAGGGCGGATTCATAGTCCTGGCGGCTTCGAGAGCCAGCAGGTCACAGGGATGTGTCGAACCTTCACTACGAAAGTTCCGCACGCAACGAAGCTCCGATGATCAAGGGGACCTCCAAGTCGCCCGACCGCCGGAGCCCCGATGTGCCGCCAGTCTGCCACCGTCTGTCTGGTCAAGCCGCCCTCGCGTGAACACCGTGAACTTCCCGGCGCGGCGGCCCGGCTGGCTGTGCTGCCCGATCCCCGTGACCGGCGGGGACGGCGTCATATCCTCGCCTCGGTGTTGTTGACTGCCGCCTGCGCCGTCCTGGCCGGTGCCCGTTCCTACCTGGCCATCGGGCAGTGGGCCCGCCACGCACCCCAGGACACCCTCTCCCGCCTGGGATTTCACGCACGAGGGCCCCTCGGGGTACACCGTCCGGCCTCGCCCTCGACCGTGCGCCGGGTGCTGGTCCTGGCGGGCTCGCAGACCTTCTCGGCCACGACCCGGCCGGGACGGAGTCGGTCGCGGTCGACGGCAAGACCGCCCGCGGCTCACGAACCGAAACCGCCCCGGCCGCCCACCTCCTGTCCGCTGTGACGGCCGCCGGCCGGACCGTCAGCCAGCTCCGGGTACCGGATAAAACCAACGAGATCACCGCGTTCACCGCCCTGCTGGCCCCCTTCGATCTGACCGGCGCCGTGGTGACCGCCGACGCCCTCCACACCCAACGCGAGCACGCGAAATGGCTGGTGGAGAGGAAGAACGCCCACTACCTGATGGTCGGCAAGGGCAACCAGCCGAAACTGCACGCGGCGCTCAAAGCCCTGCCGTGGAAGGAGGTGACCGCCCGCCGCTCCGACCGCGAGGCCGGGCACGGCCGGCGCGAGACCCGCTCGGTGCGCACCGTCACCGTCACCGGCCTGGACTTCCCGTACCTGGTCCAGGCCGTGAAGATCCACCGGCACCGCACCGATCTGAAGACCGGCAAGGTCACCCGGCAGACCGTCCACGCCATCACCGACATGACGTCGTCTGAGGCATCACCCCAGCTCATCGGCCGCATCGACTCCGAGAGGTCTCCTACGCGCCGTTCACCCGGCGACTCGACCTACTCGGACTGCCCCTGACCTGCACCGGGACATGATCAACCAGACTATGAATCAGCCCTGCCCCGGGTCCCGGTCCGGGGTGCTCACATGCGTTCCGTCCGCATCGTCGTATCGAAGCGGCCCTCCGATGAGGCAGATTCGGTCGATTCCCCGCAGCTGCCCCTTGGGTGCGGGATTCGTCTATCCAGGGGCGGGGATCCCGCCCACGGTGCGGTGTGGAGGTGCTGGTGGAGAAGGACGAGATCTGGACGTCCGAGGAGTACGGGAAGTCGCACGAGGGCCGGGTCGGGACGCTCCTGGAAGACGGAAGCAGTCCCAAGCCGGTGTACTTCGACTCGAACTCCGGCGGCTTCGGTTGGGAGGTCCGCCACTGGTCCGTCTACGACGGCGGTGCCTACCCGCAGCGCCCCCGGACGCATGCCCTGCAGGGGGAGTGCTCGTGCGGCTGGCGGGGCGAGCCCCGCATCCTGGACCGGACAACGGCCGGCAATCTGCCCTTCCGTGAGTACGGCTGGGAGCCTGCCAGGGACTGCCAGGACGATTGGGACCGGCACATCACAGCTGTCGGAGCCACCACCGTCCCCCTGCCCGCCGAACTGGAGACCCTTCTCCGGGACGTCGCCGAGGCGATCGAGCACTCGGCCAGGACGCACCGACCGCCGCCCTGAAAGCTGCCCACTCCCTGGAACTCATCGCCGGACGCACCGCGCACGGTCCTGCCCACGACGCTCGTGGGCAGGACCCGGAGAAGGTGGCCGCGGCCTTGGGGCTGAACGCCGACGACTCCCGGACCCTCCTGGCCCGCTACTGCGGCTGGAGCCACTACGGCGAAGCGCTGGAAGGCCCGAGCACCTCAGTCTTGGTCGAAGGAGGGTTACAGGGCGGGCTCGTAGACGACGGCGGTGGTGGGGCAGTCCTCGGCGATCCCGAAGAGCGCCTGGCGCTCGTTCTCGTCGACGGCCAGATCCCAGCGCAGCTTCGCGCCGACCCACGTCGCGGCGTACGTGCAGTGGTAGGAGCCGTCCGACGGCATCCACTGCGCCGGATCCTTGTCGCTTTTGCTCCTGTTGGAGGCGGCGGAGACGGCGATCAGGGTGTCGGGGGACGCCTGGTCGTTCGCGTACGCCTCACGGCGGGCCGCATCCCACGCGTAGCCGCCGGCCGGCGGGGAGCGTCACTCCAGTTGTGCCGTATTCCCGCTGACGGCCCTGTGGGGCGGGGGCGCCGGGTGCGGTGGCTCGTCACTCGGGGCCGTCCGTGTCAGGCGACCAGCTCGTACATGCTCCGGGCCGTCAGCCACAGGCCGGCGAGCAGGGAGAGCGTGACGATCAGCTGCTCCTGGTGCTGCTCCAGCCAGCTCCGCAGGGCGTTCAGCCGGGCGTCCGCGGCCGCGGACGCCCAGAGCGCGTACATCTCCATGACGATCAGGCTGAGCGTGGCCAGCAGGCAGTAGCCTGTCAGTGCGAGCCAGTCGGTGGGGGTGGAGAGGTTCGCGTCGATGGCGGTCGCGGCGCCGGCGCCGACCAGTGCCCAGGGTTGCAGCAGCCATGCCAGGCCGGCTGCGGTGGCCGGGGAGGCGTTGTCGATCCGGGCGGTCCAGCGCGGTGGGCCGTGCGGGCGGGGCGGTCGGCGGTGCCGGTGGGCGCCGTACAGCACCAGAGCCACGCCGATGGCGAGTTTCGCAGCGATCGCGGCGGTCGAGGGCGCGCTGTGACGGGCCGGGGGCTGTCCGCCGGTCAGCAGCACCACGCAGGCGATGACCGCGATCAGGTTGGCCAGCCACGACAACAGGAACGCCAGGCCCTGGCGGACGCCGCGCCGTGAGGAGAGAAGCAGGATGAAGGCGCTGTTGTGCAAAGGCCCCAAGGTGACGGCCGTACCGATCACCACCAGGTCAAGGACCATAGGGTCAGCCGCTCCTGGGTGTCAGGACCGTCAGCCACGTGTGGATGGGCGGGACCGGTCAACGGAGTCGGGCGGCGCTGCGGTGCTGCATCCCGACTCTGCAGGTGGCGGCCCGGCTGGTCAAGCAGGCCACGCCCGCATCCTCGCCCGCGTCAATCCGGTCCTCAGACCTGCTTTCGACGGCCATGGGGCAAGGCCGCGCACGACACGGTCGGCGACCGGCTGACCGGCTGACCTCTCAGGCTCCCGGTCCGCTCGGCCTCTCGGTGGCGGCGGAGGCGGAGTCCTCGGTGTAGTAGCGCCGCAGGAGTTCCCGCTCGGCGTCCCGGTGCGGGAACATGAAGAAGATCAGCAGCGCACCCAGGGCGATCGCGGCCAGGCCGACGGTGTACGCCCAGTCGTCGCCGTGGAGGAATGACTGGCGTGCTGCCGCGATGATCTGGTCGGCGTACCGGGGGTGCTGCTGGGCGACCTGCCCGGCGGAGGCGAACGACTTCGTCAGCTCGCTCTGGACCTGGTCCGACACGTCCTTGCTCTCGGGGGAAGCGGCGATCGCCGCGCTGAAGGCCGAGGCATAGCCGGCGGTCAGGAGCACGCCCATGATGGACTGCATGATGGCCCCGCCGAGGTCCCGTTGCAGGTCGGCGGTGCCTGAGGCCATGCCAGCCCGTCGCACGGGCACCGATCCGGTCAGCGAGTGGGATGCGGGCGTCCCGGCGAAGCCGGCGCCGATACCGATGAGCACGTAGGCGAAGCCGATCTGCCAGTAGCTGCTGTCCTCGCCCCAGAACAGCAGCATCCAGGCGAAGGCAAGGAAGAGGAATGCGTAACCGATCAGCAGGGTCGTGCGGGCGCCGCGTGTCTCGACCAGCTTCGCGGACCGTGGCGCCACGAGCACCATCATCACGACGAGGGGGAGGATGGCGGCGCCGGCTTCGACGGGGTTGTACTCGAGCACGTTCTGCAGGTACTGCTGACTGATGAATGCCGACCCCATCATGGAGCCGAACACGATGATTCCCGCGCAGGCGGCGACCCAGAACGTGCGCCGGCCGGCGACGTGGAGGTCGTACAACGGGTTGGGAGCCCGGCGCTGACGCCAGAAGAACGCCGCTCCGGCAGCCAGGGCGATCACCACGAGGCCGACGACCAGTGCCCCCTGGTCGGGGACGGCGGCGAAATTGATCGCCAGCACCAGTCCCGCGACCAGGAGGACGGACAGGATGCCGCCGAGGTTGTCCACCGGTTCGGCCGACTCGTTGGCGTGCGCGGGGACGAACAGCAGGGCCATGACCAGCGCGACCACGGCGAGGGGCAGGGTGACCAGGAACACCGACCCCCAGTAGAAGCGTTCGAGCAGCGCGCCCGAGATCACCGGCCCGAGCATGGAGATGCCACCGCCCAGAGCCGACCACAGCGCGATCGACTTCGTCCGCCCCGGCCCCGACCACAGGGCGGTGATCAGCGCCAGGGTGGTCGGGTAGGCCATGCCGGCCGAGAGCCCGCCGAGGATCCGGGCCACCACGAGGACGGTGTCGTTCGGCGCGTACGCGGCGAGCAGGCAGGCGGGGATGGACAGAGCGATGCCGAGGAGCAGCAGCAGCTTGCGCCCGTGACGGTCGCCGACCGCACCCAGATAGAGCACCGATGCGGCCAGGCCGAGGGAGTACCCCACGGCGATCAGGTTCAGCGCAGTCTGGGAGGAGTCGAAGGCCTTCCCGATCGCGGGCAGCGCCACGTTGGCCACCGACAGGTTCAAGTTGGCCACCGCGGCAACGATGATCAGGGACGCCAGAACGAGCGACGCCCGCGCCGGGGCCTCACGCGGAACGTCGATGCGAGGCGCGCCGCTTTTCGACATGGAACCTCCGGGGCGAAGTTGGGCTTCGCGAGAGTCTTACCTGATCCGCCGTGCCGCACATCGCCCCATTGGGATGACACGCCCACCGTCGCTGACGCGGTCCGCCCGCCCCGCCGGTGCCCGCCGCGGTTTTCGGACCGCAGCGGGTTGTTGACCGGTATCGCGGCCGGTTCCTGTGTCAGCGGTCGAGCAGGCCAGAACGCGCCAACAGCGCCCATCGGCCGAGGACCGGAACGAGGGGACACCGGACGCCCGGTGACGGCCGGCGCATATCCCCTCAGCTCCCGGCCTCGGCCGTGACGCGGCGGGCCAGCTCAAAGCCCTCGTGCTGCGGCCCGCCCGGTGCGGCGGACCGCGACGACACCTCTCGGGTCCCTGCCCACGGCTTGGCCACCTCGTGGGTCCGCGGCGTTCCGCCCAGCGACGTCTTCGACGCCGATACGGCCCACCCCATCGGTCTGCTCCACCGGACCGCCCCGCTCGACCAGCTGGACGAGGTAATCGATTCCTGGACCAGGCCCCCGTCCGACGCTCGCCCGAAGCATTCGTCCTGACCAAACGGATGCCGGCCGGCTGATGCGACGTCCGGCCCGCCACGGGCTGCCGGGGCACGGGACGGCCGGGTGCCCGGCGCGTGTGGCGGCCACAGTCGGCGCAGCGACGTACCCGATCGCTCACGGTCGGGTCGGGCACCTCGCGCCAGGGCTCAACGACCGGGTGCGGTCCTCGTGCTGGAGCGGACGACGAGCCGTGGTTCGACCGAGCGCGGCTCGGGGACGGCGCCGGGGGCGTCGATCTGGCGGAGCAGGTGGGTCACCGCGAGGGCTCCCATGTGCTGGAACGGCTGGGCGATGGTTGTGAGGGAGGGCGAGCAGTACTCGGCGAGCTCGATGTCGTCGAATCCGACGACCGAGATGTCGTCCGGTACGCGCCGGCCCACCTCGTGCAGGGCCCTGATCACCCCGAAGGCCATCTCGTCGCTCGCGACGAAGATGGCGGTGGCGTCCGGGATCCGCGCGAGCACCAGGCCGTTGCGGTAGCCGGAGGCGGGTGACCAGTCCCCTTCCAGTGGTGGCGGAACGGCACGGCCCGCGCTTTCGAGGGCGGATCGCCACCCGTCGCGGCGGTGGGCCGATTCCAGCCACTCCGCGGGGCCGGCGATGTGCCAGACCGTCTCGTGTCCGAGGTCCAGCAGGTGCTGGGTGGCGATGCGGGCGGCCTGGACCTGGTCGAGGGCGAGGACCTCGGTCGCGTCGGTGCGCGAGCCGTCGATGGTGACGGTGGGCGTGGTGCGGGTCAGCTGCTCGATCCTGCTGCTGGTGTGGATGAGGGGCACCGAGAGGATGATCCCTTCGACGTCCTGGTCAGCGAGTCGGGAGAGTGCGTTCTCGATGGCGGAGGTGTCCAGCGAGGCGGTGGTGGCGGCGCTGACGGCGTAGCCGGCCTCGTGGGCGGCCTTCTCGATGCCGGACGTGACAGCGGCCCTGGAGTAGAAGCTCGTCTGGAGGGTGACGACGCCGATGGTCCGGCTCCGGCCCGACGAGAGCATCCGGGCGGCGTTGTTGCGGCGGTAGCCGAGCTGGTCGACCGCCGCCAGGACCTTGGCGCGCGTCTTCTCCTGCACGTTGGGGTGCCCGGCGAGCGCGCGCGAGACGGTCTGGGCGGACACGCCGGCGACCCGGGCGACGTCCAGCATGCCCGGGGGGCGCGCTCCGCCGTTGGTGTCACCGCTCTTCGACATGGGGTCCTTTTCTCCTGTCCGACCTGGTCAATGATATCGCTCACATGACGGCCCACGTGCCGTATTCCCTGGCCGGATGCCGCCTCCTACCCACTATTGGCATCGATAACATTCTCTGCCATAGTTTCGGCAATCAGCACGCCGGACGGACGACTCCGCCGGTGTACGCCGCCGGACACGAGGCTCCCGTGCAGGACGACTCCGTTGCCTGCCGCGGCACTCAGGAGGAGCTGTGAAGCGTAGAATCATCCACCTCGCGGGAGCGGCGGGGGCTCCCGGCCTCGTCCCTGCGACCCGCGGGAGCGCGGGTCCGGGCTCGCGTGCGGGCTCGACCTCCGGATCGGCCCCCGAAAAGGCATCGATAACATTCCGGGGAAGGCCGCCGGGCCACGAGGACTCCCTTGGCCTCGCGCCGCGGCGCCTGCGGCGCGCGGGCACGGCCACCGGAGCCGTCAAGTGACCCCTCCCGCCCTCACTGCCGAGTCCGTCCGCACCGCCCGCCGCACCCCCGTCGCCGACGCGCTGGTCACGCAGCCCGTACTGAGCTGGGCCGACGACGGCACCTTCCTGCGCCACAGGCGGCCCCACCGGATCCTGTCCGGCTCCCTGCACTACTTCCGCGTCCACCCGGAGCAGTGGGCCGACCGCCTCCAGCGCGTCGCCGCGCTCGGCCTGAACACTGTGGACACCTACGTGCCGTGGAACTTCCACGAGCGCAGACGCGGTGACATCCGCTTCGACGGCTGGCGTGACCTGCCCCGGTTCCTGCGGCTAGCGGAGGAAGCCGGCCTGGACGTCATCGTCCGCCCCGGCCCGTACATCTGCGCCGAATGGGACAACGGCGGCCTGCCCGCCTGGCTGACCGGACGCCCCGGCATGCGGCCCAGGAGCAGCCACCGCGAGTTCCTCGACGAGGTCGGACTCTGGTTCGACGTACTGATCCCGCTCGTCGCCGCCCACCAGGCGGCGCAGGACGGCCCGGTCGTGGCCGTGCAGATCGAGAACGAGTACGGCAGCTACGGCGACGACCACACCTACATGCGCTGGCTGCGCGACGCCCTGGTGGCACGCGGCGTCCGCGAGCTGCTGTTCACGGCGGACGGGCCCACACCACTGATGCTCGACGGCGGCACCCTTCCCGGCGAACTGGCGGCCACCACGTTCGGCTCACGCCCCGACCAGGCCGCCGGGCTGCTGCGCTCACGGCGCGCCGGCGAGCCCTTCCTCTGCGCCGAGTTCTGGAACGGCTGGTTCGACCACTGGGGCGAGCCACACCACGTCCGTTCCCCGTCGAGCGCCGCCGACGACGTCGACGGCGTCCTGGCCCTAGGCGGGTCGCTGAGCCTGTACATGGCGCACGGCGGCACCAACTTCGGGCTGTGGGCCGGCGCGAACCACGACGGCACGGCCCTCCAGCCGACCATCACCAGCTACGACTCCGACGCCCCCGTGGCCGAGCACGGCGCGCTCACCCCCAAGTTCCACGCGCTGCGCGACAAGCTCGCCCCCCACAGCACCCGCCCCGTCCCCGAGCCGCCGGACGACCCGCTCCTGCTGGAGCCCGCCACCCTCTGCGTGCACCGCGGGTCCGCGCTGCTGGACGCGTTGAGGTCGGTGTCGACCCCCGTGCACGCCGCCAACCCGCTCAGTTTCGAGGAACTCGGACAAGCCTCCGGCCTCGTGCTCTACACCGCGCACCCGGTCGTACCGCCCGGCACCCACGAGGTGACGGTCACCGGCCTCCACGACCGCGCACAGGTCTTCGTCGACGGCACCCTCGTCACCGTCCTGGACCGGCCGACGGCATCCTTCGGCGTCACCGGCACGGGCGCGGCGATCCGGCTCGAACTGCTGGTGGAGAACCAGGGGCGCATCAACTACGGCCCGCTGCTCGGACAGGGCAAGGGCATCCTGGGCGGGGTCCGCGTGGAGCGGCGGCTCGTCCACGGATGGTCCATGCACCCCCTGCAGCTCGACGAATGGACCGCCGAGGACCTCACGCGCGCCAGCACGGCCGCCGAGCCCTCTGACGGCCGCGGCATCGCCACCGCGCGCCTGCGGGTCGAGGAGCCCGCCGACACCTTCCTGCGCCTGCCCGGCTTCGGCAAGGGCTTCGTCTGGGTCAACGACACCCTGCTCGGCCGCTACTGGGACGTGGGCCCGCAGACGACCCTCTACGTTCCCCGTCCGCTGCTGCGCACAGGGGACAACGTCCTGACGGTCCTCGAACTCGACCACTTCGGCCACCGCGTCGACCTCGTGGACGCGCCCGACCTCGGGCCCTGCGAGGAGTACGTCGAGACGTTCGACTGACGCGCCGGACTCAGGCCGTGTCACAGCGGTCCCGAGCACGAACCGACGTCCCGCAGGACGACGGACCATCAAAGGAGCCGGCCCCCACGGCTCCGCCGATCAAGGAGTACCCGTGATCGCTCCTCGAAGCAGACTGGCCGGCGCACTCGCCGCCGCCGCGCTGGTCCTCTCCGGCGGCAGCACGCTGCTGATGCCCACGGCATCCGCGGCGCCGGCCGCCCCCGCCCCCGCCTACACCGTCACGGTCGGCGCCAAGGGCTCCTGGACGCACCCCGACGACACCCCCGCCGGCACGTACGTCGACAAGGACGGCACGTTCTACTTCCAGCAGGCCCACGCGCTCTACGGCGCCGACGACCCCCGCAAGTGGACGTTCTTCACGGGGACCAACCTGGACACCGCCACCCGGTCCGGTGCCATCAGCGACGCGGTCAACCCGGCCAACTCCAACGACCGCAACAACGACACCACTTGGCGCTGCGACAACAGCCCGACCGGTCTCGAATCGACACCCGCTCCGGCGGGCTCGGGCTACGCACACCGGAACTACTGCGACCTCGCCGGCGTCTGGGTCGACCCGGACACCGGCGACTGGTACGGACTCGTGCACAACGAGTTCACCCCGCAGCCGTTCGCCGACGGCTTGCACTACGACGGCATCGACTACGCCGTCTCCAAGGACCAGGGCCGCACGTGGACCATCAAGGACCACGTCATCACCTCGCCCTACAGCACCGAGCGCGGCGACAACGCCGCCTTCCCGCAGCAGACCTTCCACTACGGCACCGGTGACCAGCGGCTGTTCGTCGACACCGGATCCGGCTACTTCTACGCCTTCTACGGCTCCCGGATCGTGAACAAGGGCGGTGGCTGGGCCGCGTTCTACGGGCATGTGGCCCGCGCTCCGATCTCGGCGAAGCTGGCGCCGGGCTCCTGGCAGAAGTGGTACGACGGAGCCTGGTCCGAGCCCGGCCTCGGCGGCCGCGAGAGCAACATGGTCCCCGTCGGCTCCGGCAGCGCGACCGGATACACCCCGCCGTCCAAGGAGTACGACCCGGCCAACAGCGGCTCGGTGAGCCAGCAGGTCGCCGCCGGCCTGATGCCCCCGACGTCCCCGCTGTTCGTCATGGACATCACCTACAACGCCCACCTCGGCCTGTACATCGGCCAGCCCCAGGCGGTCGACCAGAGCGGCAACGCTTCCCAGGAGATCTACGCCACCGCCGACCTGACCACCCAGAAGTGGTTCCGTCTCGGCGATACGGGCAGCTACAAGAACGCCTCCTGGTACCGCTGGTTCCTCGACAGCGGCAACAAGACCAGCTCGACGATCGTCGGCAAAAACTTCCGCTCGTACTGCTCCTTCGGCTGCTCGGGCGGAGCGAGCAGCGAGTACGTCAACCTCGCGATCGACACGACCGCGCCCGCCGCGCCGGTCGACACCTCCAAGGCCTACCGCATCAGCAGCGCCGGCGGCCGGGTCCTGGCCCAGGTCTCCGGCAGCCCGGCCACCACCTCGCGCGCCGCCGCCACCGGCTCCAGCCTCGAGTCGTGGACCTTCGCCTCTAACGGCGACGGCTCCTACCGCATCGCCAACTCCGGCACCGGTCAGCTCCTCGGAGTGGGCACCACCTCCACGGCCACCCGCGCCTGGGGCACCAAGCCCACCGCCACCGCGGCCGGAACCGGCGGGCCCACCGTCGGCCAGCAGTGGTTCGTCATCCGCGGCACCTCACCCGCCAACGGCACCCCGACCGGCACGTACAAGATCGTCAACCGGTACAGCGGCCTCGTCATCGGTCTCTCCGCGGACTCCGCCCGCCCGTCCGAGACCACGCCCGTCCGCAGCTGGACCAACACCACCGGCAACACGGTCGGCGGCACCCGCACGGCTGCCGAGCAGACCCTGACACTGGCCCCGATCGCCCCGGCACCCGAGACGGTGACGGTCGCCAACCCGGGCAACCAGACCGGCACCCTGAGCAAGGCCGTCTCCCTCCAACTCGCGGCGACCGACTCCGCCGGCAAGCCCGTGACCTTCTCGGCGACGGGCCTGCCCGCCGGACTGAGCATCAGCTCCAGCGGCCTGATCACCGGCACCCCCACCGCCGCCGGCACCTCGGCCGTGACGGTCACCGCGGCCTCCTCCTCCGCCACCGGCACGGCCACGTTCACGTGGGCGGTCACGGCCTTCCTCGACGGAGTCCACACCCTCACCGCCGGGGGCAAGGCACTCGACAACCCCGGCCACAGCACCACCCCCGGCACCCAGCTCATCACCTGGGCTCCCAACGGCGGCGCCAACCAGCGCTGGGCCTTCACCCAACAGCCTGACGGCACGTACCAGTTGAAGAACAGCGAGTCCGGCCTGTGCGCCGACGTCGAGGGAGGCTCCACCAGCCGCGGCGCGAAGATCATCCAGTGGACCTGCGGCAACGGCGCCAACCAGCGCTGGACCATCACGCGCCAGGCCAACGGCACCCACACGGTCGTCTCCGCGGCGAGCGGACTGCTCCTCACCCCCGCGTCCTCCACCGATGGCGCACCGGTCACCCAGCAGCCTGACACCGGCGCCGCGCTCCAGAGGTGGACCGTCGGCTGAGTCCACCGCGGCCATGACCGGCCCGCCGTGGTCCCGGGCAGTACCCGGGACCTG